>JAOUFE010000095.1 GCA_029858425.1 Spirochaetia bacterium
AACATAAACGGGAGCTGACAGCCATGCGCCGAGATAGACAGCCACTTGATTTAGCCCCAAAAGCATAGCAATGAAAATGCCCAGTATTGTGTGAGTTCCGAGGATCGGAAATGTCCCGATAGCAAATCCAATGGCCAGGGCAAAAGATATTTTTTGTGGAGACATTCCCGCCGTTAATAAAGATTTTATCGCTTGTGTAAAATAATTATATTTTCGTTTAATCCAGCCATCGCTTTGCTTTTGCAGAGGCTTGCTTTCAGCGGAAATATCTTTTTTATTCTGATGGTTCATTTGAATTATCTTAAAATTCTCTACAATACTACCATCGAGAGGCCTTCCAGACTGTAAATTATAAATCAAAATCGGCAAAAGATACGGGATGGAGCCTGGCATGGGTATGAACCTCAATAATCAGATCAAAATGTATTAAAATGCGCGTTTTTGGGGTGCGAAGCGCCCCAAAAACTGCGTCAGTCTAAATGTTCTGACTGAATATCGAGTTCTGGTCATCCCAGATGCTCCTAAAAAAAATGGTTGTCTTTTTCAGGGGAAATTCGTCTAACGCTATGTATTTCAGTTGGATAGTAAAATATCTCTGAAATAGCCTCCTACACACATTTTTAGGCCGCGAAAGCGGCCTTTTTTACTTTATACCTGGTGTAGGGTTTCCCGATATTATCCAACTGTTGCTTTCTGACCGGGAGATCGTTCTATAATTTCCGCTTCCGGGAATTAAAACTCCCGAAGCCTGAACTTCCGGTTCATTCCATTGGGAAACCGGAAAAACAGTTGGATTTGGTAAAACCTTTTGAATGGAGTCATTAAAATATATTTTTTTTAAACCGCCATTCATTAATCCGGCGCTTATGTTCCCGTCTCTGTTTGAATAATACAGGGCATCAAGATATTCATGCCTGTTTTCCAATAAAATAATTCCATCTCCCCGGTTTAAATTTGCATGCGTTGAGTATACTTTGCAGGGTGACGATCTTGATAAAATGCGATCCTGACTCTGAAGCCAGGCCTGGTGCGGTGAATTCAGATAAACCAAAACAATGTCTCCGGCATGAACATACAGACTGGAAAACCGATACAAAAAGTCTTTATGATTATCCTCATAATATTCCAGTTTTATACCTTTTAGATTTCCAGATTCCAGGACGTACAATTCTATCCAGTCGTGCATGTCCGGATAAACCATGGAAATTTCATTCAAGAGTACTTTTGCCGATGAGTCTGGATTTATTGAATCGTATCCGTTAAAAACAATGGCATTGGCCGGCATGTATTTTCCCCTGAAACATTCTGTATTCAACTGCAATTGCATCGTAGACAAGCTAATTCCCGAAAAAAAACCATATGAACCTGCTGCAAAATATCCTCCATTTATTTGCGCGAGCTGCGCAAATAACACGGGCAGGGCGCCAACAAGCGGTTGAAAAGATTGAATTCCGTTTGAATATATTCCATGAATAGTTTCGTTGTTTACTATTAACGGATTGTTTTGCGAGTCCGGTTGGACATCATTGATTATTTTTCCGGAGAACGCCGCAGCATAGGCCTCCACATAATTTATTCCATCAATGGATGTCCATAGTCCATTGGAGGTTCCGGCATAATAAACGCCATTGATATTTTTGATTTCAAAAATATGGCCTGTTAGTCTGGCAATTGCGGGGGGATTTGTCCAGGGTGCAGAGAAAATATCGATTTGGCCTGTGGCGCCAGCAAACAACATGGAGTTTGTCAGATTTAGCAACGCATACCCGGTTCCCGAAATTTTTTGAAAACTCAAGGGATTTCCGGAAGAAAAAAAAAGTCCGGCGCCGGTAGCCACAAAAACAAAATTTGCATCTGCTGCGGCGTCAAATACAATGTTTGCGAGCGGGTTTATGGAAACGTGTACTTGCTGAAAGGTCTGTCCTTTATCCGAAGAAACATACAAGCCATAATCTGATGCAATATATACCGCGCCGGACGAGATGTCTTTTCGGATATGATTTATTTTAAAATTATCGATGGATGTGGAATGAAAAGTCAACCCGTTGTCGCTGGAAACAATCAATCCATTTTCGCTACCCAGATAAAATATGCCCCCATCGGCAAGAATGGTTGTGGAATTCAGCAAGCCATATGCTGTTGAATTCAGCTTATATACATTTTCAGGCGGTCCGATACCGGATATATAAAAAACAAGTTCATTTTTTACCTTGCCCTTTTCAATTTTATTTATGGCCGGAAAGCCGCTTAAACCGGACAGGAAAAAACCGCCTGGATTTAAACAGGAAGATACATCTCCTGAAAAAATGGCGCGTACTGAATCGGGGTTCGCATAACTTATTTCCTGGAATTCCGGCGCTCCGGCGGGTTCACTTTTATAGCCTGGGCTGCCATGAAAATACGGGTTTTGACATACACTTTGCAAGCACAACATCTTCGAGATATACCAGCCTGTATCCGGTTTGTTTTGCTTCATTCTGCGATTTACTGAATGCGAATTTGCAAGCAGAGGATCATAACCGGGTCTGGCAGGGGTATAATGAACGCTGTCAATGACGTTCATTCTTCTGTCGTAAATGGAAATCCTCAAATCTTCTTCCTGCAAAAAAAAATCTTTTGAGGAGGGAATTTTTATACCGTTTTGAAAATATGCAGCGGCAGCTTCGGAAATTCCCGAAGATTTTCCATATATAATTTTATACTGCCCCGGCGCAATCACGGGTTGACTCAACGGAGTTCCATCATTGGAGTCTGGAAACGTATATGAATACTGGAAATCATCATGCGACCATGAAATTGTCCAATGGGTTAAATCAATGTCTCTGGATGTAGAATTATAAATTTCAATAAAATCATCGTCTTCATTGAGCGATGACCCATTGGAAATTCCGGCAAAGGCAATTTCTGTGATAATAATATCATTTTGACTGGAAGCCGAACCGCTGATCTCTGAAAAAGTTTTTTTTAACGACAGGGAATATTTCCAGACATTATCCCATTGACGCTTCAAGACATTTACTGTTTTTTTATCGTGAATCACCAGTAAATTTTCATCGTTCTTTTCTACGGCATTACCGGACCAGTTAAACGAACCGGTTATGGCTGTTGCATTTTCTGTATCCGGATCTATAAGCATGGTTTTGCAATGCAGTTTGCCGCCGTATTCCATGCCATTGATTTTTGTGCTGTTTTTATTGCCCTCTTTGCGCACAAAGGGACCGCTTGCGTATGGGGTTAAGCTGGAATCGAAACCAGACATGTACAATCGCGGGGCTTCTTCCGATGTACCTTTAATAAAATTGGAATCGTGAATTCCATAAACTTGAACTCCGCGTCTTGCCGCCCGAACAAGCGCCGAGGCAATTTCATCATGCGTAAATGCAAAAATCATATAATAAATGGAATTCCTGGCCGCGTCAATTTGGGCAATCATCTCTCGAATGGCCATGGAGCTTTCCTGGGGGGAAAAAAATACCTTTATGGGGATACCGGATTTAAAATAAGCGGCGGATCGTTGCGAGGATTTTAACGTGGAAAAAAAACCTGTGTGCATTTGCCGAAATTCCTGGGCATAAATGGAGGCAATTTCCGGATCTGTGATAATGATAAAATTATTGTCATTTTGATAAAATCCGGAATGGGTAAAATTTCCGGTGCCGGCTACTACAATTTTTTGATCGATGACAATAAACTTGTTGTGCGCAATGGCGTTTTGATTTCCCGCAATAATTTCAAAACCGGCAGAAACCAGCGCCCTGTACCCGTTGCTGTTTAATTCATTATAATCTCCCACAATTTGAATATTGAGACGGCGGTTTTTGGCTTCAACAAGGGACGCCAGCAAGACCTGGCTGTCAAAATTATATACGGCCATGTACACCGATTGCCGCGCATTTATAATCAACGAGGCAATGGAATTTTCTATTTTTTCTCCGGAGGCCTGATAATTTCCCATTGGATCGGTATACAGAACCTGCCAGGAAACATCATGGAAATAGCCCGGATCTTTGCAGCGCCAAAAATAAAGAAAAATGAAAATGGAAATTTTAAGAAATAATTTAATATTGCCCATACTTTCCAAAAATATCCGGACGGTATCTGTCAACCGCATAAGAGGAAAAAATATTCCCGGAAAATATTATGTCACATTTTAAAGAATTGCAACTGCGGGGGAATCCAGCCAAAATATGAGGAGGGTGGCGAAGGCTCTTTTTGCAAGGAGCGCTGTGCGCTCTTGCAAAAAAGCCGGAGTCAGGGAGGCGAAGCCTCCCTTTTTCATCCGAAAATAATGTCGTTCATCGAAAAAATTTTTATCTTCATTACGAACTTGACCTGATGAGTAAATAATCCGCGCTGAACAAAAGGAACACGACGAATGAAGGCTGAAGAAAAAATCCGGTTACGGGAAATCCCCTACAATTATACATCATTTACAGACAAAGAAATTGTTCTCAAACTTCTGGGGGAAGACAACTGGATTGCGCTGAACAACCTTCGCAAGTCCAGAAAAACCGGAATTTCGGCCAGAATGCTCTTTGAGATTCTCGGCGATATCTGGGTGGTTGTCAGAAATCCCTATCTTCAAGACGATCTTTTGCAAAACGACAAACGCTGGAGGGCGCTTACCGGAGCGTTGAGCCACCGCCTTGACCAGATTTATAAAAGAGCCGGATCGAACCGGGAGGCCATAAAACTGGCCGATGCCACAAAAACGGCCATTGCCAGGTTTGAAAAATGGTTTCCGGAACAAAAGAAACTTCGCAGCAAAACCCTGCACAAGCTGTCCAGCGTTACGCCAAAAGACAATATTCGCTTTGACGGACTGGCTCGCGTGTCTCATGCAACCGACGCCAGCGACTGGCGCGTTGAGCTGCCTTTTGTTGTTATTACGCCGGATACCGAAAACGAAGTTCAGCCCATTGTAAAAAAATGCATCGAGATGGGGCTTACCATTATTCCATTTGGAGGAGGCACCGGATATACCGGCAGCGTCATTCCTCTTTATCCGGATACGGCTGTAATTAATACCGAAAAACTGGAAAGCCTGGGTTCTGTTAGAAGCGAGAAAATCGGAAACGACGAAATTCCGGTTGTAAAGGCGGGAGCCGGAGTGGTTACAAAAAGAATCAGCGTTCTGGCCGAAGAAAATGGCTATATTTTTGCCGTCGATCCAACCTCCAATACGGCCTCCACCATTGGCGGCAATATTGCCATGAATGCCGGCGGTAAAAAAGCTGTTTTGTGGGGTACTACCATAGATAACCTGCATTCCTGGAAAATGGTCGATGCGCAGGGCGAGTGGATGGAAATCAAAAGGCTCAACCACAACTACGGCAAAATTCATGAAATTGAAACTGCCGTATTTTCCATTACAAAGTTGAAAAATGACGCAATGACTCCGCAGTCAGAACCGCAAATCCTGAATATTCCCGGTAAAAAATTTCGCAAAGAAGGGCTGGGTAAGGATGTGACAAACAAATACCTTGGCGGGCTTCCCGGAATTCAAAAAGAAGGCTGCGATGGCATTATTACGTCTGCAGAATTTATTTTGCATAAAATGCCAACCCATACTTATACATTTTGTCTGGAATTTTTTGGCTACGACCTGAAAAACTCGGTTCCAACAATTGCAAACATCATTGATTTTTTAAAAACAGAAAAAGACGTAAAACTGGCTGGGCTGGAGCATCTGGACGAACGATACATTCGCGCCATCAAATACAACATTAAATCGGCAAGAACCGATATGCCCAAGATGGTATTGTTGGGAGACATTACCAGCGACAATGAAAAAGCCCTGAAAAAAACAGTCGGCGAAATTGAAAAACTGGCCAAAAAAAAGAACGCTGAATGTTTTATTGCCATTACTCCCGAATCCAGAAAAGGTTTCTGGGCAGACCGGTCGAGAACAGCCGCCATTGCAGCGCATACCAATGCCTTTAAGGTAAATGAAGATGTTGTTCTGCCCATTCGAAAACTTGCAGAATACAATGAAGGAATTGAAACCATAAACATTGAATATTCCATGCTCAACAAACTGGATATCTTACAGGGGACTATAGAATATCTGCAAGGTCCAATGCCTGAAACCGCCAGAATGCGCGAATACGAGGCTTCGGCAGAAAGAACCAAAATTGTTGAATCCAAGAAAAAAATGGCGATTCAGATACTTACCGACGTTCATAAACGCTGGAGTTTTATACTGACCAACCTTGAAAAACCGGCAACTTCCGGCGTAAAATTTTTGAGCGGCGAAGAAAAAAAGAAAATTAAAAAAGGCGACCGGCTAAAAGATCTTATCCTGCGCCGCGAAATTCGAATTTCCTGGCGCGCCGAAGGGGAGAGGCGAATCAAGGAAATTTTCAGCGGAAGTGAAATGGAAAGCGTCCGCGCCAAAATAGACAGCACTCATAAAGAATTGCGCTCTGGCCGGATTTTTGTGGCTCTTCATATGCACGCCGGCGACGGCAATATTCATACCAACATTCCCGTAAATTCTCACGATTACAATATGATGCAAAATGCGCATCATATTGTTGCCCGCGTAATGAAACTGGCCAAATCCCTGGATGGGGTTATCTCAGGCGAACACGGAATTGGGCTTACCAAATTTCCGTTTCTGGACGAAATCGACAAAAACAATTTCAGGAAATACAAAAATGATGTGGATCCTGATGGAAATTTTAACCGGGGAAAATTGCTTAAAGGCGCAGACACTTCCATTTCCTACACGCCATCGCTTCAACTTCTTTCGCAGGAAGCCATTATCATGGAAGAAAGCGATTTAATGAGTTTAAACAATGAAGTAAAACACTGCCTGCGATGCGGAAAGTGTAAACCGGTTTGTACGACTCATGTTCCGCGCGCCAATTTACTGTATTCGCCCCGCAACAAAATTCTGGGAGCTGGAATGCTGATTGAAGCATTTTTATATGAAGAGCAAACGCGCCGGGGAATTTCTCTCCAGCATTTTGACGAGTTTAACGATATTGCCGATCATTGTACTATTTGTCACCAGTGCTTTAAGCCCTGCCCGGTTAATATTGATTACGGCAATGTGACTATATTAATGAAAAATATTTTAAACAACCATGACCAGCGCAAACTCAATATTACAGCCGATCTGGCTCTGACTTTTTTGAACATAACTTCTCCTGGATGGATTGCGTATTTGCGCAGCCTGATTTTTAAACCGGCATTTAATATGCAAAGGATTGTAGTCGGGATTTACAAATCATTGCATATGCGACAGAACCCCATTCCGGAATCCACCACTAAAGATATGACCATCATGTCCCACCTGTGCAATTCCGTAAAAAAACCGCTTCCTGTATTGCCTGCGGAAAATTTGCGCCGCATACTGGATCTGGAAGACGAAAAGTATATTCCTGTTTTAAGAAAACCCGAATTAAAAGATTCCGGAGCCGAGGCTGTTTTCTTTTTTCCCGGCTGCGGCATAGAGCGGCTATATACGGATTCCGGGTTTGCCGGTCTGGCGCTTTTGTACGAGCTGGGTATACAAACCGTTTTGCCTCCAAAATATGCCTGCTGTGGAGCGCCGCAAGCTGCATCGGGCGACGTTACGCTGAGCAAACAAATTGCCACGGCCAACCGGGTTCTTTTTCACCGCATGGCAAATACCCTGAATTATCTCGACATAAAAACGGTTTTGGTTATGTGCGGAACCTGTATCGATCAGCTTCAGTCGTATGAATTTGATAAAATATTTCCGGGCTCAAGATTGATAGACATGCATGAATTTTTGCTGGAAAAAGGGGTGAAACTAAAAGGTAAAACCGCTACAAAATATATTTACCATGATCCGTGCCACACTCCTATAAAAACCGGATCGCCCATTAAAGTGGTTTCGGAACTGATGGGCAAATCTGTCGCGTTATCCGATCGTTGCTGCGCCGAGTCGGGGCTTTTTGCCGTGGCAAGACCCGACATCGCCACTCAATCCAGGTTCAGCAAAAGCGAATCGCTTCGCCATGACCTTGTAAAATTAACCGGAAACCCAAAAGCAGCAGATCACGAAGTCAAACTTTTAACAACGTGTCCTTCCTGTATCCAGGGGCTTTCGCGTTATACGCCGGAAATCAATATTAAACCGGAATACATTGCCACAGAACTTGCCAATGAAACTCTTGGCAAAAACTGGAAAAGCGATTTTATTAAATCCGCAAAAAACGATGGACTGGAAAAAGTTTTGCTTTAGCATTAAAGTAGCGGGGTACTTTCCCCGATACATAGATTGAGGAGGAAACCATGTTTATTAATCCTGCAGATTCAATTATGCAAAGTATTCAATCAGCCCACGATATGCTTGTCAGGTTAACCGAACACAACAATGATGCCAGCGAATCTCCTGATCCAGAAATCATTCATCACGACAAACCCGAAAATCCGGCATCCGGTCAAGTAGACCTTGTTGCATAAAAATGACTTGAATTGGTATTTTGCAAGTATTTGGCAAGCGTTTTTCGTGATATTTTCGCGATATCAAGAAGGGGTTTCCCACGGTTCAAATATTTCAATGGTTCTGAGTTTTCCGCCATTCCAGTAAAATGAAATTCCCTTAAAATATATTACAAGGGATCCCTTTTTTTCCAGAAAAGGAGGGGATTTGTAAAAGTTTAAAATGAACTTTTTTGCCTCGTCTTCGCTCATGCTTTCAATCATTTCCTGGCGCAGCCCGGCGGCTGTTTTCCACTTTAATGACTCTTCCTGATTTTCAGATACTTCGTAGCGAATGCGCGAAACAACGCTTTTGTATAATAAAATGCTTCCGGTAATTGTGCGGCGGATAAAGTACAGCTCATCGAGGGTTTCAAAAGAACGTCGGGTGGGCTGACCAAGAATACGGTAAACCATGGCTTCCTTCTCGCCAAGCAAAACGCCCATACCGCCCTTGCCTTCGACAAGATATGGCCAGTGATTTCTGAGTTTTCTCAGGTCAAATTCCTTTATATCGCCTGGATGATGTTTTTTGTCCTCTTCAGGAGTATAGGTATGACTTTTTTCGTTTTGCCGCAAGTCTTCCCAGGAAGGGATTTCAATTGCATAAATATTTAATGATTGCCAGACAATTAACGAACAAAAAAGCTTCTTTATGAACCAGCACAACCGCCCTAAAAAAATAGTAGAACGATCGTACCTGAACCGCGAATTTATGGAGTCTACTGATGCCCGATCCATCAGGATATTATCGGAATATTATCACCCAATGCAAGTATTTCGCAAGCGGCAGGTGCACGATACAATCGTTTTTTTTGGATCAGCGCGCGCCAAATCGCCGCGCGACCTGAGAAAACTGGGAATTCACGAAGGAGATGGCATTCAACACAAGTTAAGCAAATACTATGTGGAGGCATGCCGCTTGTCGTACCGCCTGACCAAATGGTCAAAGGCATTGCCCGCCGGGTCACGGCAATTTCTGGTTATCTCCGGCGGCGGCGGCGGAATTATGGAAGCGGCTAACCGCGGAGCGTATCTTGCCCGCGGAAAATCCATTGGGCTGAACATTTCTCTGCCTTTTGAGCAAACTCCAAACAAGTACATTACCCATTCGCTGAGCTTTGATTTTAATTATTTTTTTATGAGAAAATACTGGTTCACGTATCTTGCCAAGGCATTAATCATTTTTCCTGGAGGTTTTGGTACGGTCGATGAACTCTTTGAATTGCTGACGCTCAAGCAAACCCATAAAATGGAAAAACCCCTGCCCATTGTAATTTACGGCTCCGAATATTGGAAAGATCTGATTAATTTTGATAAATTTATTGAATGGGAAACCATAAGTAAGGAAGATATGGAATATGTCCATTTTTCCGACAACGTCGACGATGCCTTTGATTATCTGACAAAACATATTACGGAGCTGTATTTAAAGCCGGGAAAAGGGGCTTAGAGCGCTGGCCACGGTGGCCGAGCGCAGGCGAAGCCATCATGACGGTAGCCGCCGCCCTTGCGCGCGAACCCCCGCATATTTTGCTTGTCCGCAACCAAGAGAGCGTAAATTTAGGCAATGAAACCGCTGGCAGAACGCATGCGTCCGGACACATTTGAACAAATGGTGGGTCAGCAACATCTGGTTGGCCCGGGCAGCATATTGCGGAATCTAGGCAAATCGGGACATTTGCCAAGCATGATTTTCTGGGGGCCGCCCGGCTCGGGTAAAACAACGCTGGCTCATATTTTATCCAAAAGCCTGAACAGGGTGGTTTACAGTTTAAGCGCCGTAAATTCAGGCGTCCGGGAAGTGCGGGAGGTATTTGAAAAAATTCACAAAAGCGGTCTTTTTTCGGGCAGTACGCCCATTTTATTTATTGATGAAATTCACAGATTCTCAAAATCGCAGCAAGATTCTCTGCTCCTGGAAGTAGAAAAAGG
>JAOUFE010000004.1 GCA_029858425.1 Spirochaetia bacterium
ATATCAAAATATTGTTGATGAATGCGCTCAAAAATGCCTCACCACAAAAGCGGAGGAGCCCGCTTGCGGCTCCGCAGCGGGGGCGTCTGGTTCATATGCGCCCATGAATTTATGAACCGCCCCTCTTTTGTTTGCTGTTTGGGGAAAGTAAATTATTTTATTTTGGCTTTTTCAATTCCCGAAATAATGGCTTTTTCCAGCATGTCTGCGGTAATGGGGGGTTTTAAATAACCAAATAGCGTTATTAAAAGGGCGAGAACGGTGAGACTAATTCCCATAAACCATTGCAATGAGTTAAAACGTTGATCCATTTGATGCTGCATGGATTCAAACCGGTTATCCACGCGTTTAAAGCCTTCGCGCATTTCTACAATCAGCAATTTTATTTCAGAAGTCGAGGCTTTTTCGCTTTCAACCATAACGACTTCCTCCATAATTTCATCAAAGGCATTTACCAAAAGATCGCTATTGCTGCCATCAGGAAGAGTCCCGGTAAATTGCCGCACATTAGATCGTATTCTGTCGCGTTTTTCAAGCGTCAGCATAATTAAGTTGAAAATATGAAATATAACCTGAATTGTCAAGATTAAATTGAATTTACATTATGCAGTCGAAAAATTATTTGAATCCATGTCAGCCAAATCAGCCAAAGATTTAACTTTTGAAAATGCCCTGAAAGAACTGGAAGATATTACGCGCAGCCTCGAAGACGGCAGGGAATCTCTTGAAAAATCCATGGAGTTGTACGAACGGGGAGTTTTCCTCAAGGAATTTTGCGAGGGCAAACTCAAGGAAGCCGAGGGCAAATGGGTAATTTTGCGTAAAAAAGGAAATGGGGAAACACAGGCAGAAGAAATCAATAAGGATTATTTTGAAAGTTCAAAGACAGATTCCCAGGGAAATATTTTTTAATGTCCGGTAAAATTTCAAATACCATAATGGAAACGCTGCAAGCCGCGCAGGGTTCTATCCTCGAAAACATGAACGATGAAAATTTTATTGCAGACCTGGAAAAAGCCGCGCGTATATTAAGCGAGAGTCCAAACCGCGTCATTATTACGGGGATGGGGAAATCAGGGATTATCGCCAGAAAAGTGGCGGCCACGTTTACCTCAACGGGTTCTCCTTCGGTTTTTTTGCATCCGGCAGATGCGCTGCATGGAGACATGGGAAACATTCAAAAGAATGAAGTTGTTCTGGCGTTCAGCAATTCCGGCGAAACCCGCGAAATTATTGAGCTCCTTCCCCACATTAAATTTTTGGGCGCTAAAATAATTGCCGTAACGGGAAAAAAAGACTGTACGTTGAACCGCGAAGCAGATCATTTTGTTTTATATCATGTCTCGAAAGAAGGTTGCCCTCTGCAATTGGCGCCCATGGCCTCGACCACATTATCCCTGACGACAGGCGATGCGATTGCTTCTGCATTGATTCAACTAAAGGGATTTCGCCCCAAAGACTTCGGGAAATTCCATCCGTCAGGGTCTCTGGGCAAAAAAATGTTCACCCGAGTCTCGGACGTTATGTACGATCAAACAAATTCGTTTTGTGCGGGAAAAACAACGCTTTTTAAAGATGTAATTTCGCTTATGGTAACCGGAAATCTTGGCGCCATTTTAATTGCGGGTTCAAAAGGCCATCTCCGGGGAATCATTACTGACGGCGACATGAAAAGACTTTTTGATAATTTTGAAAGCAACATTCAAGATTTGTTTAAAAAAACGGCCGAAGAAATTATGACAGTTGATCCTGTTTTTGTATCGCCGGAAAGCATGGTTGAAGAAGCCATTGCCCTGATGCATGATAAAGGAACCTATATTTTACCTGTCGTGGATAAAAATAAAAAACCTGTGGGCTTGCTGCGAATGCACGACGCCATAGCTTTTATTTGATATGATAATTTTGCGCTCCAGGCAAGGGGAAAGGCCTTTCCCCTGACTTCGGCCTGCGGGCGATTCGTGAATCGTCCTTAGCCACAAACGCAGGCCTTCGTCACCCCTGTCGTATGTTCCAGGATAAAATCTTGATGCTGAACAGTTTACGAATCTTCTTTTTCAGAAAATAATAAATCGCGTATCATGGCTGCTTTTTCAAAGTCAAGATTGTCGGCGGCTTCTATCATGTCTTTTTTGAGTTTTTCTTTCCATTGCTTCTTGCTTTTATACTTTGAAGGACGGTATTTTTCCAGTATTTCTTCCAGAAGACCGGTCTCATGCTGATCTTCTTCTCTGATTCGGTCAATTAAATCCACCACATCTTTTTGTATGGACTCCGGAGTAATACCGTGTTTTTTATTATACTCCTCCTGAATAATCCTTCGACGATCCGTTTCTTCGATGGCCAGCCTCATGGATTCGGTCATCACATCGGCGTATAAAATAGCCTTGCCTTCGCTGTGGCGGGCGGCTCTCCCCATCGTCTGAATAAGGGAACGACGCGACCTTAAAAAACCCTCCTTGTCTGCGTCAAGAATGGCCACAAGGGATACTTCAGGCAGATCAAGGCCTTCTCGCAGCAGGTTGATCCCCACCAGAACATCAAACTCCCCTTTTCTCAAGTCGCGTAAAATTTCGGCTCTTTCGAGCGCATCAATTTCAGAGTGCATGTAACGCACGCGAATTCCAAGATTGGCATAATAGTCGGTTAAATCCTCGGCCATTTTTTTTGTAAGGGTTGTAATCAATACACGCTGCGACTTGTCTGCGCGCTTTTTAATTTCAAGCGCAAGATCGTCTACCTGCCCCCCGGTCTTTCGAATTTCCACCACAGGATCAAGAAGACCAGTAGGCCTGATAATTTGCTCCACCGTATATCCACACCGGTTCGCCTCATAATCTGCCGGAGTTGCCGAAACGTATAAAATATTTTTGCTAAATGATTCAAATTCAGGAAAGTTCAAAGGACGGTTGTCCAGGGCAGAAGGAAGCCTGAAGCCAAATTCCACAAGAGTTTCTTTCCGGCTTCGGTCGCCGGCATACATTCCTCCTATTTGCGGAATGGAAACATGACTTTCGTCAATGATAATTAAAAAATCTTTGGGGAAATAATCCAGAAGACAGGCAGGCCTTGTACCGGGTTTTCTTCTCACGAGATGACGGGAGTAATTTTCAATACCATTGCAAAAGCCCATTTCGCGAAGCATTTCCAGATCGTAGAGAGTTCTCTGCTGAATTCTTTCGGCTTCAAGAGGTTTTTGATGATCGCGAAAGTATTGAACCCTTTGGGCAAGCTCTTCTTTAATATCTTTGATAGCCTCCTCAAGTTTTGGCGGCGAGGTAATAAAATGCCTGGAAGGATAAATGGCTGTTTTTAAAAATTCTTCTTTTTTTCTGCCGGTTAAACGGTCAATTTTTTGAATGGATTCAAGATCATTACCCATAAACTCCAGCCGCAAAACCTCTTGATTGTACGCCGGAAATATTTCCACGACATCGCCCCTGACTCTGAATTTACCGCGCTGAAACTCAATATCATTTCTTTCATATAACATTCTCACCAGACTGGTAATGACATCATCGCGGGAAATCTTCTGGCCTTTATTCAGAATTAAAACGGATTCGGAATAATCTTCGGGCGAACCCAGACCGTAAATGCAGCTTACGCTGGCGACCACAAGCACATCATCCCTTTCGAGAAGTGATGACGTTGTGCGCAGCCTGAGCATTTCAATTTCCTCGTTTACAGCAGAATCCTTTTCTATAAATGTATCCGATGAGGGAATATAGGCTTCGGGCTGATAATAATCATAATAGCTGATAAAGTATTCTACTGCATTGTCGGGGAAAAAATCTTTGAACTCCCGGTATAGCTGCGCCGCGAGAATTTTATTGTGCGTAATTACAATTGTCGGGCGTTGTATTTTTTCAATGACATGCGCCATGGTCATGGTTTTACCTGAACCGGTGACGCCCATCAGGACAGCCTTGCCTTCCGGATCGCCCAGCATTTCGCCAAGCGCTTCGATGGCTTTTGGTTGATCTCCGGCCGGCGCCCATTTGCTGGAAACTTTAAAGCGCATTATTTTTTTCCCTGCATTGTTTCGTTCATGGGAGGCAGCTTGACAGAAATGATGCTCTTGCCTGTTCTCACCGGTAAGTATATTTCGTGTTCTTTAAGCAGTTTTTCAATTCTTTCGGGAGTTGTGGTGCTGGCAATGGAGGCATGGATAGCTTCAATTTCAAACAACAATTTTTTCTTTTCTTTTTTCAAATGCTCAATTTCCATATCCAGATTGGCCATTTGAATGTTTCGCCATAGATATATAAATATTAAAAATGTAGCTACTGAAACGATAAACAAAAGAAAAAATAAATTTTTTATGTCTTCTTTGGCTGCCTTGCTGTTTTGCCTGTCATTTATCATATAACCTGGAACTTGTGCATGAACTCAATGTTCAGTCGGAATTATTATTGAGGTTCATGCCCATGCCCATTACAGTTTATATTTTCCAGATTGAAGGTAAATAATAATTATATCAATATCAGAAGGATCCACGCCGCTGATTCTGGATGCCTGCCCGACGGTTTCGGGCTGGATTTTGATTAGTTTTTGTCGAGCCTCTGTTTTTAACCCCGGAATTAAATTAAAATCTAACGAAGGCGGAATTTTTTTATCCATCGCATCATGGTATTTTTTTACGCTCTCTTTTTCTCTTTTTATATACCCCTGGTATTTTATATCCATTGTGAAATTTATCTTGTCTGTTACATTCAAACTTCGAGGAAAATCAGGCGGCTGGAAAAAATGAAAGTAGTCCAGGAGTTCAATACATATTTCTACGGATACTTGGGGCCTTTTTAGAATACTTTTCAGGCTATTGCCTTTTTGCGCCTCAATAGAACGGGATTTCAGGAAAAGAATCATGGCATCATCCATTTTTGTATTTTCCAGTGCTTTGTCTATGACTGCATACAAAGCATACTTTTTCTCCATTTTATCGTAAAGATCCTGACGAATACCAAGAGCGGCGGGATATTTCATCAAGCGAAAATCTGCGTTATCCTGACGAAGCTGCAGACGAAATTCAGCTCTTGAGGTAAACATCCTGTACGGCTCCTCAACGCCTTTGGTAACAAGATCATCTACCAGAACTCCAAGATAAGCTTCATCCCGCGCCAGAACAAATGGCTCCATATTTTTGATTTTATGGATTACATTTAAGCCCGCAATAATCCCCTGTCCGGCTGCTTCTTCATATCCGGTTGTTCCATTAATCTGGCCGGCAAAATACAGACCCTGAATTAATTTTGTTTCAAGAGTTGGCCGCAATTGCGTCGGGGGGACAAAATCATATTCAATGGCATAACCTGGACGCATGATTTTTGCCTTTTCAAGGCCGGTAATGCTGTGTACCATTTGAGTCTGAATATCTTCGGGGAGACTTGTCGAAATTCCATTTACGTACACTTCGCATGTATCCAACCCTTCCGGTTCAAGAAATATTTGATGTCTCTCCTTATCGGCAAACCGCACAACTTTATCTTCAATGGATGGACAATACCTCGGTCCAACTGATTTTATGAAACCGCCGTACATGGCTGATTTTTGCAGATTGGCGCTTACAATTTCCCGGGTTGCCACAGTTGTATAGGTGACATAGCATGGAATTTGCTTTTGCACAGGTATTTGTCCGGAATATTCAAATTCAAAACCAAAAGGTTGAGGTTTCTCATCCGGATATTGAACTTCAATTTTTTTGTAGTCGATTGTATCGGCGTGAATTCTTGGGGGCGTTCCTGTTTTTAACCGGGAGATATTAAAGCCGAGGGTCTCCAGAAAAGGACTTAAATTTTTTGAACTGGACGCCCCGGTTCTGCCTCCGTTAAAAGAAAGATTTCCCATATGAATCACGCCGCGTAAAAATGTTCCGGTAGTTAAAATCACATTGTCTGCATAATATTTTGTCCCGCGTTCCGTAATAATACCCTGGACAATATTATCCCGAACAATCAAGGCGGCGGCTGTATCCTGAATCATGGAAAGAGAAGGAGTTTTTTCGAGAAAATTTTTTACATAAAGACGGTACATGGCCTTGTCGGCCTGCGCGCGTGGTGACCACATTGCAGAACCCTTTGATCGATTCAGCAGCTTGAAATGAATTCCCGTATGATCGATGGCATTTCCCATCAGCCCGCCCAGAGCGTCAATCTCGCGAACAATATGACCTTTGGCGATTCCCCCGATCGCAGGATTGCAACTCATTTGAGCAATTTCATCCAGATTCATGGTGACAAGCAATACAGGAAATCCGGCGCGGGCAATAATATGCGCCGCCTCGGCGCCTGCGTGGCCGCCTCCGACTACAATACATTTAAAAGATTCCATAATTTTTGCGGTTATTGATACAACTTTCTGTGTATAATATATTCCAGCAATTCTTTTGTTAATAAACTTTCAAGCTCATGCTTCAGTTTATTGTCAAGTGTTTTATAATACTTTGCGATATTTTCCCGGAGTTTGTTTGAAGAGACATTCCAGAAGGGATTATCGAGCATTATGTCACCTTCGCTTATTACTGGATTTTCCATATTTAATCTTTTGAGAACTATAAAATTATAATTAGTTCGCAGTTCATTGTAGTTTTTCCATTGATTCAGATTCTGATACATATCCATTCCAGTTAATAAAAAAACTTTGGAACGCGGATGAATCTCCTTTAGATATCTCAGCGTGCGATACGTGTAACTTGGCGCAGGCAAATACTTCTCCATGTCACTTACATCAACGTTAGCCGCATTTCTGTTTTGCAAAAATATGATACGAGTCATCTCAAGACGATCCTTGAAATCAACCTGGTCTGTCTGGCTCTTGTGGGGTGGGTGAAACGCAGGAACTACATAAATATGCTCAAATTTCATATGTTGGATAACATATGAAATAATATGAACATGACCGCTATGGGGCGGGTTAAAAGTTCCTCCAAAAAAAAGAATAGGCAACGGGTTTGCTGTCATCAGTCCCGAATTTGCCCATTGCCTGTTACTATATACTTTGATGTCGTCAGGTCGGCAAGCCCCATAGGACCCCGGCAATGCAGTTTTCCGGTGGAAATTCCCACTTCTGCGCCAAGTCCAAATTGCCCTCCATCGTGAAACCGGGTAGAGGCATTAACGAAAAGTGCGGCAGAATCCATTTTTTGAAGAAATACTTCAATCGCCGAATAATCTTCTGCAATAATTGCCTCAGAATGACCGGATGAATATTCATTGATGTGATGAATGGCAGAGGTCATATCATCTACAACTTTTACGGAAATATCCAAAGAAAGATATTCTTTATGATATCCTTCGTCAGTAAGATTGTCCATTGCAATATTACCGAAATATTCGCGCGTCATCGTATCCCCATGAAGAGTTACGCCATTTTCGATAAGAGTTTTTAACGCATCCTGAGCCCATGCAAGACTTTTGTCCAAGATAAGAGTTTCAGCTGCATTGCAAACCCCGGGGCGCTGTATTTTGGAATTCAAAATTACGGGTATCGCTTTTTCAATATCTGCCGTTTTATGCACATAAATATGGCAAACCCCTTTATCGTGCTTTATCACAGGAATCAAACTGTTCTCGACAACGTAATGAATTAATCCTTCCCCGCCTCTCGGTACAATTAAATCAATTTCTTTTTGCATTCGCAGCATGGCGTACATGAGATTGCGTTGGGTCTGCTCCAGCAATTGTACCGCTCCAAAAGGTATAGACTGGGATTTTAAAGCGCTCTGAAATAGCTGGGCAAGTTTTTTGTTGCTTAAAATGGCTTCCTTTCCTCCACGCAAAATTACGGCGTTGGAGGATTTCAGGCATAACGCGCCTACATCGATAGTGACATTGGGTCTGGACTCATAGATAATGCCTATAACACCAATCGGAACGCGAATCTTCCTGAGATTTAATCCATTGGGCAAAGTTGATCCAGAAATAATTTCTCCCACGGGATCTTTCAGGGCAATAATATCATGCAGGGATTTAATCATGGAATCAATTACCTTGTCTGAAATCATTAACCGGTCGATCATGGCTTCCGGCAAAGATTCCTGTTGGGCAATTTCAATATCCTGCGAGTTTATCAGTTTGATTTCGGCTCTTTCAAAATCAAGCAAATCAGCCAGATATTTCAGGGCGGCATTTTTCTTGACAGTTCCTGCTGTCCGGAGCTCAATACCCGCTTTTTTGGCGTCTTTCACCAGTTTTTGAATATAAGTATTTTCCTGATTGGATAATTCCATGTTCAAGATACAGAAAATTTTTTAAAGTCCACAGCTCAACTACAAATTCATCAGGAGACTCTTGCCCGAAACAGCTCGGGCATGAACTCGATATTCAGTCAGAATGATTTAGACTGGCGCGTTTCTGCCCTGCCCCAATAGACTCTGAATTGGAGAAAATTATCTTAACTTATCTATTGACAGCAGAAAATTGATTTTAATTTGTATTTTTATGAAAGCAGGCGACAGCATCGGCACTCCTTTATCGGAAACAGCAATCAGGGTAATGATGCTGGGTTCCGGAGAACTGGGCAAGGAAGTAGTTATTGAACTTCAGCGTTTTGGCGTGGAAGTAATTGCAATTGACCGTTACGATAATGCCCCGGCCATGCAGGTCGCTCATCGCTCTTATACCATTTCCATGCTGGATGGCAAGGCTTTGCGGCAAATTATTCAGAAAGAAAAGCCGCACCTGATAGTACCGGAAATTGAAGCCATTGATACGGCAACCCTTGCAGAACTTGAAAGCGAAGGTTTTACTGTCATTCCCACAGCAAGAGCAACCCAGCTTACAATGAACCGGGAAGGGATTCGGCGGCTGGCATCCGAAAAACTGAAACTTCTGACATCACCCTTCCGGTTTGCCGAAAGCCAGGAAGAACTACAAAATGCAGCCAAAGAACTTGGATTTCCTTTTGTCGTAAAACCCATTATGAGTTCTTCCGGAAAAGGGCAAAGCGTTGTTCACAATGAATCCGAAATCCACAAAGCATGGGAATATTCCCAAATGGGAGGGCGCGCTAGCAATCGAAAGATAATTGCAGAGGGCTTTATTGATTTTGACTATGAAATTACCCTGCTCACTATTCGCCATGAAGGGGGGACCAGCTTTTGTGAACCCATTGGTCATCTTCAAATTGATGGAGATTACAGAGAGTCCTGGCAGCCCCAGCCCATGTCTGAAATTGCCCTAAGGGAATCCAAAAGAATTGCAAAGACTGTCACGGATGACCTTGGAGGCCGGGGTATTTTTGGAGTGGAATTATTTATAAAAAAAGATACTGTATATTTCAGCGAAGTATCCCCAAGGCCGCATGATACAGGTCTGGTTACGATAGCCTCCCAGGATCTGTCAGAATTTGCCCTGCATGCCAGAGCCATACTGGGATTGCCCATCCCGGAAATAAAAAATTTCGGGCCATCTGCTTCATGCGCCATCCTTTCCGAAGGAAATTCCAAAAATATTACTTATTCCAATTTGCAAAAAGTGTTATCTTGTCCGGGAACGCACCTGCGGCTTTTTGGCAAACCAGAAATTTCAGGAAAACGCCGCATGGGCGTAGTTGCCGTAAGAGCCGGAGATATTGAAACTGCCAGAAATATGGCGCGAGATGCGGTTGGGGAAGTTAAAATCATTCTATGAATTTCGAGTTCCTGCCCATGCTGTGAAATAACCGGAATGGAAAAATTGAGAGATTACAAGACATCGCAAATTGTGAAAATGTCCTTATTCTATGATTATAACAAAAAATATCAGCTTAAACTATGGCAACCGGGTTCTTTTTGAAAATGTCAATGTAAAGTTTTTTCCGGGAAATTGTTATGGTTTAATTGGCGCTAACGGCGCCGGAAAATCTACTTTTTTAAAAATTCTCAGCGGCGAAAACCAGGACTACCGCGGCGAGGTTGAAATTCAATCCAAAAGCAGGATGTCCGTTTTAAAACAGGATCACCATGAATACGACAATGAAACGGTTATCCAGACTGTTATGATGGGGAATTCCGAGCTGATGCGCGTTATGAATGAGCGCGATGAAATTTATGCCAAACCGGATTTTTCAGACGAAGACGGTATTAAGGCCGGCGAGCTGGAGGAGCAGATCGAGGCAATGGGCGGGTATGAAGCCGAAGCGACTGCGTCGCAGCTTTTGGATGGTCTGGGCGTAAAAAATGATCTTCATAAAAACTTAATGTCCGGACTCAAGACATCAGATAAAGTAAAAACTTTGTTGGCGCAGGCGCTTTTTGGCGATCCTGATATTTTACTTCTGGATGAGCCCACCAACAACATCGATATTTACGCCATCCGGTGGCTGGAAGAGTTTTTAATCAATTTCAGCAAAACCGTAATTGTAGTCAGCCATGACCGTCATTTTTTAAACAAGATTTGTACTCACATGGCAGATATCGACTACGGCAAAATTACCATTTTTACCGGTAACTATGACTTCTGGTATGAATCTTCGCAGATCATACGAAACATGGCGCGCGACCAGAAAAGAAAGGCCGAGGAAAAAGCCAAAGAACTCAAGGATTTTATTGCCCGTTTTTCGGCTAACGCATCAAAATCAAAGCAGGCAACTGCGCGAAAAAAAGCGCTGGATCGTTTAAATCTCGACGATTTGAAGGCTTCAACGCGAAAATTTCCATTTATTGATTTTAAGCCGGAGCGGGAAATAGGCAATAAATGTTTTTCTGTGGAAGGAATTTCAAAAACAGTCAATAACAAAATCTTGCTGGATAATGTAACGTTTGAGGTAAACCGCAATGACAAAATTGCCCTTGTGGGCGATGAAATTGCCATCACCGCCCTGTTTAATATTTTAATGGATATCGACAAAGCCGACTCCGGAAAAATGGAATGGGGAATAACGGCACAAAAAAGCTATTTCCCGGCGGAACACAAATCGTATTTTAATGACCCGGATCTGTCGCTGGTTTCCTGGCTGCGGCAATATTCCAAAGACCAGGACGAGTCGTATATTCGCGGCTTTCTTGGCAGAATGCTGTTTTCAGGGGATGAATCCATGAAGAAGGTAAGCGTACTTTCTGGAGGGGAAAAAGTCCGGATGATGACTTCGCGCATGATGCTTTCGGGCGCCAATGTACTGATTCTCGATGGGCCAACCGCGCATCTTGATCTGGAAACAATTCAGGCCTTTAACGATGGATTGTGCAGATTTACGGGCGTGGTGCTTTTTAGCTCGCATGACCAGCAATTTGTAGAAACCGTCGCCAATCGTATCTTTGAAATTAAAGACGGAAAACTGTCTATTTTCAATGAAGGTTTTGAAACCTATGTAGATTCCCATGCTGCAAAATAAAGGGAGGCTCAGCCTCCCTTCGCTCACGCCATGGTCGTTCGCTACCCGCCAGTTATCAGTCCCGGTTGACACAATGAATTTGTTTCATTTTTAGACAAACATGAAGTCAGCCAAAGTTAGTCAAATCCCTTTATTTACGACGCATGAAGATCCAAGGGATGCCGTGGTAGCATCGCATCGATTGTTGATTCGAGCCGGGTATATACGCAAGCAATCCAGCGGATTTTATACACAGCTTCCGTTTGCCATAATAGTACAACAGAAAATAGAAGAAATTATCCGCGATGAAATGAACCAGGCCGGAGCTGTGGAAGTTAAACTGCCGGTGTTAACCGATGCTGAACTCTGGAAAACATCCGGACGCTGGGATATCATGGGAAAAGAAATGATGCGGTTCAATGACCGGCACGGCAATCCGTTTGCGCTTGGCCCAACCCATGAAGAAGCCATGACATCCCTGACGAGCGGTTTTTTAAAATCGTACAAGCAACTACCGGTAAACTTCTACCAGATCGGGACAAAATACCGGGATGAGATTCGACCCAGATATGGTTTGATTCGTTGCCGGGAATTTACCATGAAAGACGCCTACTCCTTTCACATGGATGAAGAATGTCTGGAATCCACCTACCAAAAAATGCGCATCGCTTATAGAAATATTTTTTCCCGCTGCGGATTGCAAACATTGACCGTACAGGCAGATTCAGGAAATATGGGGGGATCAGCTTCGGAAGAATACATGGTTCCTTCTGAAATTGGAGAGGAAACCCTGCTGGTCTCAGGTTACGAAGAAAACGATTATAAATCCAATCAGGAGAAAACAGGGTTTGTACCGGCAACACCTTATGAAAAAATTCCATCGGTTTCAGAACCCCGGAAAATCCCGACGCCCAACTTAAAAACCGTAGAAGACGTGGCAGCCTTTTTAAAAACCAATATAAAAAACTTCATTAAAACCGTAATATACGAGAACAATGAAGTTGTAATTATCGCATTTGTACCCGGCGATCGCGAAATCAATGAAGTTAAATTAAAGAACATATCAGCGCAAGGCGAATTTGAGATGGCTGGGTTGGAAACCATAAAAATCATAACCGGCGCCGCTCCAGGATTTGCCGGTCCTTATGCGCTGTTAGTGAAAGACGGCCAGAAAATAAAGCTGGAAAAAACAGAAAAAACAATCTGCATATATTATGATCGCAACCTTTTGCAACGCGGCGAACTCGTTAGCGGAGGTAATGAAACAGATATTCACTATGTGCATTTGCAGGAAGGCAGGGATTTCAGTATTCCGGAAGATCAAAAAAATCTGGATCTGGTATTGGCTCATGAAGGCGACCTTGTGCCGGACAACTCCGGAAAAATGCTGAAATCAACCCGTGGTATTGAAGTGGGTCACATATTTAAGCTGGGTTATAAATACGCCACAGCTTTTAAACTCACCGTTCTGGATAAAAACGGAAAAACCCATATGCCCGCGATGGGAACCTATGGTATTGGCGTTGGCCGAACTATGGCAACCGTGGTAGAACAGAATCACGACGACAAGGGGATTATCTGGCCGGAGAGTATTTCTCCATTTAAAATTTATTTGATTGGAATTTTTAAAGGCGATGAACAAAAAACAAAAATTGATGAATTGTTTTTAAAGCTGGTTGAACTCAGCTATACCGTTTATTACGATGATCGTAATGAAAACCCCGGCGTAAAGTTTAATGACGCCGATCTTACAGGCTTCCCGTGGCAGATTATTGCAGGTAAAAATTATCTGGCTTCGGGTGAAATGGAAATCAAAAACAGAAAAACCGGCGAGAAGACAGTAACCACGATGGATAAATTGAGTGAAATTGTTCGAGTTTAAGTAACCCTCATTAGGAATCTTTATTTGGCAAGTAAAGATCCCCCCTAATGAAACCGGCCACAGATGAAAACGGATGAGTTTATCACAGGAGTAATGCGCTCATCTGCGTTTATCCTGTATGTAGCCCTGCTAAGTTAAGAAACCTTAAATTTCCGGAAGTACAAATTTCTTTTCATGGAAAATCCGCAGGCATGCCGAAGCGATATCCGCATCATACAAGGTTCCGCTGCCATCTTTAATTTCTGCCAGAGCTTTCGTTAGACCCAGGCCAGCCCTGTACGGTCGATGCGAGGCCATTGCTTCCACCACATCGGCTACGGCAATAATACGCGCTTCAAACAAAATTTCCTCACCCTTTAGGCCAAATGGATAGCCAGTACCATCCATGCGTTCGTGATGCTGCAATACCATAGTAGCTATTGGCCAGGGGAATTCCACATGAGTTAAAATATCAAAACCAGTCTGCGGATGTTCTTTAACCAGATTATATTCTGAATCAGTTAATTTTCGCGGTTTGGCTAACATTTCCGCCGGAAGAGTGATCTTGCCAAGATCATGCAACAGTCCTGAGAACTTCAAACCTTCCAGTCGCCGCTTACTATATCCCATTTCCTTCCCAATGGCTACGGCAATATCGGCTACCCGACGCTCGTGCCCTGCCGTATATGGATCACGCATTTCACTCATGGTATTCACTACTTCTACCGTGTGAACAAATACATTTTGCAGTTGAGTAATGTATTTTTGAATTTTTGCCTCTGCCTGTTTTTTTTCTGTAATATCCTGCATGAGGGCAGTAACCGAAGGTTCTTCGTTAAAGTCGGAAAGGGTTCCATGGAAGCCCAGCTCAATTAAGGTACTGTCCTTCCGTATCCCGGTAAATTCGCAGGCAACGCTTTGCGACCCGGCGTCCACGGGTATATTTAGTTTTTGCCGAACTTCGTCACGGTCTTTTTCGGCAATTAAAGGCAAAAAATCTGTATTGATTAAATCATCCGCAGAATGATATCCAAATATTTCTGCGAAACGGGGATTTACATACCTCAGTTTATCCTCCTGAATAATTGCAACGCCCGCCAATGGCTGTTCAACCAGATTGCGAAAGCGTTGTTCCGATTCTGCAAGAACCCGCACAGCGCGGTTTCGCTCTTCTTCACGGGCAAAATTATCCATCGCATAGCTGATATCCATGGCAATTTCGCCCAAAAGAGTGCGGGTTTCATCGTCAAAGGCATTGGGGCTTTGAGAGTAAACGTTCAACATCGCCGTCACCTTTTCATTTTGAAATACTGGAATCGAGGCAGAAGATCCAAAACCGGCTTTTTGGGACATTTCCCGGTGTATGGGTATGCCATCCTCTGGAATGTTATTAAACCAGACAGGCTTTCCAAAATCGATGGAACTGGCGTAAGAAGCAGAAAAAGCTTGTTTTCGCATATACTCAAATGCCTCTCCTTTCAGATACCCTGTGGTGTCGCCAAAGGAGGTTGTGACAGAAACTTCTGTCCATTTTTCATTTATTTGACCAATCCAGGCCATTTTCATCCCCCCGGTTTCCACAATAATTTGGCAGATTTTGGGAAATAACTCTTCTTTACCGGAAGATCTTACAATGGCCTCATTACACTGTGCCAAAGCCGAATAAAGCTGGCTCAGGCGGGCAATTCTAAATTCATTTTTTTTGCGCTGACTGATATCTCGAATAATGGCCGTAAAATACATTCGATTGTTGTTTTTCCATTGAGCCGCAGATAATTCAATGGGAAACTCTTGCCCGTTTTTATGCAGTCCTGCAAATTCTGTCAGCTTGCCGATCAAATGAGGCTTGCCTCCGGCAACAAGTCGGGCAAGACCCTCAAGATGCCTGACCTGGAATCTTTCCGGCATTATTCTTGTGATGCTTTCTCCAACGAGTTCTGCTTCGGAATAACCAAATAACCTTTTGGCTCCCGGATTCCAGTCAGCTATAATTCCTTTTTCATCAGAGGTAATAATAGCGTCATTGGCAGACTGGGTTAATGCCCAGAACCGGCGTCCGGTCTCCTGCATGACCTTTAATGTTTGAGATTCTATCTCCATATGATACATACGTTTTTGCTGATGCCAGAACAAAATTATGATGCTCATCAATATCAACAAGGCAATTAGCGTAATGAAGCTGATCAAGAAAGCCAGTAGATATAAAGGAGAAAGCACTTCGCTGCGATCCATTTTAGCGATAATAAACCAGTCTGTACCCGCCACAGGCCGGTAAGCAGCCAAAACCTCTACTTTTCGGTAATCATGCCCCTGAGTTACGCCTGGTTTTGCATCGTTTATGGCTACGGTCGCCGGTAAATTGAGTTCATGTAATGGTATCCGCAGTTTCATGGACGTCTTTTTTTGAAAACGCAATTCGTTAAGAAAAAGCGCATCATCGCCGTCGCGGCGAACCAGCAATGTTTCCCCCGAAGAGCTGGCAGTCGGCCATTCCTGGATAAACGGAAATAAAAAATACTTCGGCATTACATGCAAAATCACGGCGCCTGCGGGTATTTTTGCGCCGTTGTATGTAGCAAATAGCGGTACGATAAAGTCAAGGTAGGGTTCGTCCTCTCCTCTACTCTCTTTGAAAATATTGTTTGTTTGAACTTCGCCGGTAGCAAATGCTTTTGGCAACATGGCCTTTGTCTCCGAAAAAGCATCTTTATGTTCACCAAGAGCCATGATCGGTTGACCTTTTGTATTGAGTAAAATTATAGCGTTATATTCATACGTCAACTTTATATGTTCCAGTTGACGCTTGACATAGGCCCATTCCACGGGATCGCCGCTTTGCAGCATAGTAATACTCTCAATAAACTTTGGATCGGAAAAAAAGATATTGCCATCGTCTTTGCGTTCAATTATCCATTTTTCTATTTGCTTTGCCTTTAGACTGGCAATGACCTGCAAATTAGCATAAGCTCCGGATTCAATTCCCCTACTATGAAGATTTACAACAACAAGTCCCGGCAATGCGGCTGACAAACAGACTATTACAAGCAAAATACAAAGCCGCCGTTTTTCGCCTTCTTCGCCCGCTCGCAAACTGGTCAGGGATTTAGCCATGCTATAAAAACTGGTTAAATATTGCCGAAGCATTTTAACGACCATATTATTGTTCTATAACATGTACACATAAAAAAAGAAAGGGGCGACGCAGCATGGGCATGAACCTCAATAATCAGATCAAAATGTATTAAAATGCGTGTTTTTGGGGTGCTGCACGCCCCAAAAACACGTCAGTCTAAATCATTCTGACTGAATTTCCAGTTCATGCCTGGGCTCGACAATCCTGCCAGCGACATTTCCCCTTTAACATGGTTGACAACGCCCATTCTGATTGAAAAGTATCTAAGACATGGCTAATGAAACGCTGAAACCGGGCGCAAACCAATCAGTACAGGCAGGAAAAATGATTATGGCTCAGGGAAGCCCTGGAAATGCCTTGATTATTTTGCATCAAGGTACGGTTTCGTTGCGATTTGCCTCTGACCGCAAATCCAGTTCCCTGGAATCTTCATATTATGGAGCAAGTATCAAGGGGCCGGCTATATTTGGCGCTACATCGATCTTGTCAGGAGCGACCAACTTTTATTATGCACTAACAGAGACACCGGCTGTTGTTTCTTTGTATTCGGCCAATAAAGACAGTTTGTTGAAAATTATTCAAAGCAAACCGCAAATCGGTATTCTAGCGTTAAAAACAATGCTTCGCGAAATTCATGAGCTGCAGACCAAAGTTTCCAGCATATTTTCTTTCATAAAATTTGCCGCCAATATGCAATATGTACTTGCCTTTGCTTATTCCAAAATTCAGGCCGATCAGTTTTCTCCGGAGAAACTAACTGTCAGGGAAGGTCACGATAAAACGCTCATAAACGCCCGCGCCGCTTATGAGAAATTAACACAGAAAGGGATGAGCGTACCGGAGAACATTGATATAAGTTACTTGAAAAAAGATTTTACTGGAATAATCGGGTTAAACTATGAAAATGAAATATCCTTGAGTCAGGAAGATCTGGATTATTATGAAAAATTTATGGAAATCGATGCGCCGATTTTAAGCGCCATTGCGCAAAAATCGCCCCGATTTATTGAACTTACCGGACAAAAAATTGCCAGCGAGTTTGCCAAAATTGCGGGAGACTTGAATGATTCCTACAGCGAGTGTATCGGAAGCTGCAATTTAATCTTTCAAGGCGAATATTCCTGGATTGAAAAATATGCGCTTCAAGCTGAAATAAATCTAAAAAATGAATTTAATGCGCCTGTATTATTTAATACCGCGCAATATATTATGGAATCCATTCGATCCATTCAAAACCAGTTTCAAAAATTATGGACGCAGAATAAATACAATATTGACAGTCCATCTGTCCATAAAATCAATCAGTATATTACATTTTGCAGGCAGCAACATACCAGCGAGCCTGCGCCTTCTGATGCTTCAACAGGGTCAGGAATGGAAACCGATTCCGATACAGCCAACATGATCAGGGACAGCGTGAACAAAATCCTGCAATATTCAGGATTGGAAGCCGAAAAGCAAAAAGAATTTAAAGATCTGTTGGCGAAATTTAAAACCTTTGAAAACCCGATGGAACCGGAAGACAGCCTGAAGAAAATCAAGCGAACCCTGACTGCCCTTTACTGGACGGTGTATGAAAAAGCAATAATCAAATCCCTTGCATCAAAAGAACCCATACCAAGATTGATTGAAGTATTTCTCCTTACCGGTTTTATGGACGAAACACTACTTTTGCCCGAACAAATTAATTATATATTTGCCAATGTAAAAAGATCCAAATCCAGGTATCCAGTTTACGATGCCATTGGCTGGCTGGAGTTAATTTATCAGGGGAAAACGCCTACAAGTATCAGCGAACTGGGCGTTACTTTTTTTGAAATTTTAAAGCAGGATAATCGCGACGCCGGTTGGAAAAGAGAATCCGACTTGCCGGCCTCTTTTAACACGCCCGAAGCAAGAGTAAAATTTGAGATAACCAACATGCTTGCTCCAACGGTTAAATTGACATCGGGTACGATTGTCAATCATTTCCCGATCTTGACCAAATTCCATTTTACGCAATCCATAGATCGAACCTATGTATCGCCGCAAAAAATTGAAGCTGAAATCGATCATTTGTTGTCGATTGATTTTAGCGCTTACCATCGTGAAATTCTTTACACAAACGAAGAAATTGGAATAAGCAAAGAATTTATACAGGTTCAGGTAATACCGCATATGATACTCGTGCCTTCGATTGGCCCAAACTTTCAATTCTGGCAGGAACGCGAAGGCAACAACCGTACATCCCGCGGTAGACTTTTGTGCCCGATCTTTGCAATTGACGATCTTTATGACATGATTTTGCATGCTTCCGCAGCTTATCGCTGGGAGCTGACCAAGACACTTCTGGGGCCTGACTGGAATAATATTACGTCTTCTTCATTAACCGCAGATTATACGGATTATGTTCAATTTTACAAAAAAAACAGGGAACTTTCGCCCGATATCAAGGAAAAACTATCCTCAGAGTTTAAACGTTTTCGCGACGACAGGGCGCGATTTATCAATGACTATGTAACATGGATAAAATATGAGTCAGAGGGGACCCAGAGGTTAAATAAAGTGATTCGAAAAATTATGGCCAAACATATTCCCTTTACCAAAACCATTAGAGAGAATCTCTTAAAACTGCCGAGCTTTCAGGATATTATCCAGAAATCCATAAATATTAAAAAACGCAAGGCAATGGAACTGGAGCCCAAGTATAAAAAATACCGCTCGGAAAATCAGGGTATACTGCCGCCTGAGCTGGAAAGTACTTTAAAATTCTACCTCCTGGATTTTTAGATTTTAAAATGCTGTATCGTATTGAAAATAAAACCCCGGGAATCGATTCTTCTGTATTCCTGGCGCCGGATGCCAGTATTGTTGGAGACGTAACCATTGGCGAAAATTCATCGGTGTGGTTTCACTGCACATTGCGCGGCGACGGGTTTCCGGTAAAAATCGGGAAATTCAGCAATATTCAGGATAACAGCGTAATTCATGTAACCACAGACAAATACGCATCTATAATTGACGATTATGTAACGGTTGGTCATAATGTTGTAATTCATGGCGCGCATCTGCGCGACTATGCGTTTGTGGGAATTTCAGCTACAGTGATGGACAATGTAACGATTGGAAAATTTGGATTTGTGGCAGCGGGAGCCCTGGTGCCTCCCAATTTCGAGGTTCCCGAAAAAACCCTCGTGGCGGGGGTTCCGGCAAAAATTATAAGACCTCTTAAAGATAGTGAAATTGAAATGATAAAAAGTGTGGCCATGAGCTATGCCAAACGCGCAGAAGTCTACAAAAAATCCCTAAAAGCAATTCCATTCGAAAGTCCGGAAATCCAAACAAGATAACAATGAATGAAATAATCATTCTTCTTTTTTTGCTTGTTGTATCGGCGTTTTTTTCAGGAGCTGAAACAGCCATTTTTTCGCTCAGCCATGCCAGAATTTTGAGAATCCGCGAAAGCAAAAACAAAAAACTTATATACTTAAAAAACCTCCTAACCAATCCTGAAATGGTTTTATCGGTAATACTTCTTGGCAATCTTTCGGTTAATATATTCTTTTCGGATACAGCGCATTTATTTCTCGGCAAATATTTTTCAGGACGTCAGGGAGATATTGTTATCCTGATTATTATAACTTCCGTTTTACTGATTGCGGGTGAAATTATTCCCAAGATACTGAGTCTGCGGTATGCGGAAACATGGAGTTTAAATACAGCATGGCTTCTTTCCGGGTGGATGAAAATTTCAAAACCCGTCGCCTGGCCATTAAACCAGCTAACCATGAAAATAACTTCGCTGATTCCCCAAATTCAAAATCTCTACAATGAGGCTCAATTGTTAGATACGCTGCGGTTTGCCCTTGCCGATGGAATTATTGATGAAAAGGAATACAAGATACTTCAAAGGCGTATACATTTCTACCATGATACCGCATACAGCATCATGGTGCCGAAATCCGCCGTGACCATGCTTTCTCCCGGAGAATCCATTGAAACGGCCAGAAAGTTTTTTATTAAAAACAGGCTTCCCATAGCATTAATATTTAACGAAAAAGAAAACCGGGTTTCCGGGTATATAAGCGCTCGATCCATCATACAACTGTTGGGAAACAAGAGCCTGTCCATTGCTCCCTGCATTCAACCCGTAATCTTTCTTCCGGAAACCATGCTCTTAAATGAAGTCCTCGAAGAATTCATGAAAAATCACCTTGAGGTTGCAGCTATTATAGATGAAATGGGGGAATTCTCCGGAATATTAACCATCAAGGAAATATTCCATACGTTGCTTGGAAATGTGGACAGCGCTTTTATGCCGCATCAAAAAACAGATAAAGTCAGTATTTTTCCGGTCAATAAAAACACATATAAAGTTTCGGGAACGCTGACGCTGCATGAATTTAACGATTACTTTAAAACAGACCTCGTTTCAGAAAATTCAGAAACCATTTCCGGATTTCTAATAGAAATGCTGGATGGATACCCAAAGTCTAATACTTCCCTGAAAATCAGAAATATGGAGTTCTCGAATATGAAGGTTAAGAACAACATCATATACGAATTGCTTCTGGCTTTTACCCATGAATAGTCATTTCATTTTTATTCTTGTTATGATTTTACTGTCTGCATTTTTTTCAGGCGCAGAAATTTCGATAGCCGGTTTATCGCCATTTCACTATCAAAAAAAACACAAAGAAAAAATTATTTTTTTGCTTAACAAAAAGGATGCAATAATTTCCACTTTGCTGATAGGCAACAACATCAGCATTGTTGCAGCAACCCTTGCCCTTGATGAATTCCTGCCGGCTACCATTAATGTACCGGAAAGAGCGGGAGTTTTTGTCTTACAAATTATTATTTTCTTCTTTCTGGCTGAATTGCTCCCCAAAAATCTCTTTAGAAAACTGGATTCATGGATTTTGATAAAAATTTTCCCGTTTCTAATCGTTGTATATTACATGTTAAAACCGCTCAGTTTCTTTTTCAGTCTTTTAAGTCAGAGCCTGATAAAACTTTTTCCGGATACAAGGCAGACAAGAAGCGAGGATATTGTATATTTCATCCGGAGTCAGTTTGCGCGCGAAAAAAGACCCATAACGCAGGGCATCGCCACCCTTGGAAAAGTGCGCGCCGTTGAAATTATGACTCCCATTCCGGAAGTTTTTTCCATTAACGCAAGCTGCAATGTCAAGGAAGCCCTTGTGAAAATCAAGGGAACATCGTATTCCAGATATCCTGTGTTTGAAAACAGGGGAGACAATGTCCTCGGCTATATTAAAATTGTGGATTTACTCCCGGCGCGCCTTTCTGATAAAATATCAAAATATGTATTCGATCCAGTATACATTCCGGAAAATATCCCTGTGGATAAAATTCTCGAAAAAATGCAAAGGGAATTTATACAAATGTTTTTTGTGGTAAATGAGTATGGAAGCGTTACCGGAATCATTACGCTGGAAAATATTGCGGAGCAAATTGTCGGGGCAGATATTCTGGCAAGAGAGCAGATCACGGAAAAGCCCTACATATTGAAAATTAACGCAACCAGATATGAGCTGGATGGAAACCTGGATATTGATGATTTTAATGATACTTTTGGCCAAAATATTGAGAAAAATGGTTTTGAAACAATTACGGGCTTTATTATTGATATGCTTGGAGATATTCCCGAAAAGGGAACAAAAATAAAAACCGGGTTTGGAACCATGGTTGTAAGAAATGCGAACAAAAAAACCATTTTGTCGATAGTTTTAACATTGAACAAGGAGGATGTTGAAGGGGCTTGGCGCGCCCCTTGATTTCCACCTCGCCGCATTTTAAATAATACTGAATAAAGTACATGCAAAATGCGACGAGTTGTCCATCAGCCCCCCGCATTTAACACAGCCTTATTCCTGTTTTAAAATAAATCTGGAAAGGGATAAAAAATCCTCAAAATATTCGAGCGGCTTAAACCTTTTTAGATCGGACATGGAATGGGCGCCGTATAATGACGCAATAGATTTCACTCCGGCTTTTGCAGCCATTTCAAGGTCAAAAGTAGTATCTCCGATCATAATCGCCTCTTCCGGAGACAATTGAAGTTCCGACAGGATATCTGTAATCATATGCGGATCGGGTTTTGGTTTACATTCATCAATGGTGCGCGTTGCATGAAAAAATGGCTTTAGATTCGTAAAATGTAAATCTCTTTCCAGCCCCTGTCGGCTTTTCCCGGTAGCTATGGCAAGTTTGATTTTTCGCTCATGCAGCTCCAATATTGCCCCGAATACGCCCGGATATAATTGAATGGAGTTTGCGTGCATAGCATGAAAATGCTTTTTATAGGTTTGAAGAAGCTTTTGCCGATCATCGCCGCTGCGCCCGGGGGTCAATATGGCAAGGGCATCTACAAGACCAAGTCCGATAATGGATCGCGCTTTTTCATCGCTTAAATCGCCAAAACCAAGCTCCTGAAAGGAAACAATCAAACACTCGGCAATAAGCGCAATGGAATCTATAAGGGTTCCATCCCAATCAAAAATAAATAACTTGATATTTTTCATGTTACAGTCCAAAATCCCCCGAAAATAACAGCTTATAGCGAGATCTGCAATTTTTCACTGCCAAACCTTTTAAAGATACATTTTCTTGCGCAAAATCCAAACATTTACAAATTCGTGACAGACTCCATCAAATTATTTAGAAAAAAATCTATTCAATATATCAAGTATTCATTTACTAACATATAAAATAAAGGAGATTATTAAATGTTTAAACATCATATTTTTATATGCACTCAGAACAAACCACCGATGGTACCCAGCTGCGGTGGAGGCGGATCAGCTGAAATTCTGGATTCATTCCGAACAGAAGTTTTTAAAAATGGCCTTGAAAAAGATGTCGTTGTCACCAGTTCAGGATGCGTTGGAATGTGCAATCGCGGCGCAAACGTAGTCATTTATCCGGAAGGCAAATGGTATACGGTTGTCAAGGCTGATGACGTTAAAAAAATAGTGCAAAATCATATCATAGATGGAAATCCGGTTGAAGATCGAAATGATCCTCCGGTCGATGTCCTGAAAAATGAAGTTGGCATGTTTCAGGAACGCATTAAAGCCATGATGATGGATGCTGGAAAACTTTAAAAAATTTTTAGCGAAACCAGCCCTGAATGCCGGGTTCCGGCCTAACCCCCAAAGGTGAGCCTCTAAAAAAAAACCACATTAAATGTGGTTTTTTTTGACATAACATGCAAAAAACAGGGGAATTTGGGCAATACCCAATAAAGTGCCCGGAAAATATGAATGGAGAGGGAATCGTTTTTTCTTTTTTTCGAACGAAGGTTCGCCGCGAGAATCATGTCATGTTCACATAAAAAAAGGAGAAAAAAGAACAAAAATTTTTCTTGACCCGGAAATTAGCATAAACTATAATTATGGTTATAGTACCAACGAACTGGCAAATTTTTTGGCTATAATAAAAGTAAAAGAGAAATATTTTCGGGAGAAATGGAATGAATACTTTGACTGCTAAATCGAGGGCAAAAAAAGTCTGGTTTGACGAACGCAGCCTATGGATACTTTTAAAAGACGGCAGAAAGATTTCCATTCCGCTTGGTTTTTTCCCTCGCCTGAAACAAGCCAAAAGACTCGACCTTGAAAAATTTACATTGAGCGGGGATGGCACTGGAATTCACTGGGAAAGCCTTGACGAGGATATAAGCGTTCCGGGATTGTTAAATGGAATTGGCGACCTGACAAAAAAATAATCCGCATATTTTAATACTCATCACAAAAGAACCTTTCTTGACGCTTTCATCGCCGCAGACATGATTAAAATCTGAGGGTTGACGCCGATGGCTGTTGGCATCCAGCTACCGTCCATGACAAATATATTTTTATGTCCGTATAGTTCAAAATCGGGGGTTAAAGCTCCGTCGTCTGGCGATGCAGAGGCCTGCACAGAACCATGTGGATGTGCAGAGCCTAAAAGGATATCGCCAGTATCTGCTTTTTCATTAAGAACCCAGTCGAATGTTTCGCCATCTTTTATCGCATATGGCTTTGAAGTTCTGGTAAATGGAAATATAATTTCCTTTGCCCCCGCTGCCGCCATTAAAAGCGCCAGATTTCGAATTCCATTTAACATAATGGAAGTATCTGATTTCGAGAGTTTAAAGTGTACTTTTCTTCCTGATCCGGAGTATTCAACCGAAGCATCCACATTACCTCCGGAACCGTCTCGCACAATTACAAGGCCAGCCTGTAAATATCGATAGTTTTTCATGGCATCAAACGCCGGTTTTCCATAAAAAGGAACCAGCAAAGATGTAATCGTGGGTCGATATGGAGCTGCTTCAAAAATAAAGCCATATCCTTTTTGATTGAAATTTGCATACTCATCAATAACTACTGTCTGGGGAGTCCCGTAAAAGGTTTCCACAGGTTTTGAGAACCTGCTCAACAGACTTGCTACAGGGTGCAACTTGAGCCGTTTACCTACCATTGAATTTCCCAGTTCCGAACGCTGCAAAAGAGATGGCGTTTCGATTGCGCCGGCGCAAACAATCACGGCTTTGGCAGTAAACTCAAAATGTTGAATCACATCAGCAGGTAATTTATCCGAAGCGGTTAAACCTGGATCGGGGGAAAAACGCGCGATGACTTTTTTAAGGGAGCCGTCAATAATTTTTTCAGCGCGAACACATGAAAATATTTTTGCGCCGTATTTCAATGCATCTGGAATAAATGTCAGCAATGTTGACCGTTTTGCGTTAACCGGACATCCCAGGCCACATCGGCCAAGACCAATACATTCACCGGCGTTATTGTTTTGGTTCATGGAATTGGAAATACCCATTTTTCGGGCTCCTTTTCTCAATAAATCGTTGTTGCGGTTAATCATATTTTCGGGAATATTCTGTACTCCAATCCGTTTTTCGACCTCTGCAATATATGGCGTCATTGCTTCGCGCGAATAGCCCTTTAAACCAAACTGGTTTTCCCATTCATCGGTAGTAAATCTTGATGGATAAATACAAGTCTGCCAGTTTATTGTCGTTGATCCTCCGATGCATCGCCCTTGCAAAATATGGATGGAAAAATCTTCGCTGGAAATATAGGCTCCGTCACGGTACAGTCTTGAGAGGGATTGAAACTCGTCAGGGCTGAAGCTGTCCGCTTCTGCAAAAGGCCCCTCTTCTATCAGAATTATACGGTACCCATTTTTTGATAACTCTGCAGCGGCTACTGCTCCGCCAGCTCCGGAACCAATTACAATTGCATCTGCCTCAAGGTAGAGGGTTTCTTTTTGAAATGAATTTTCCTTTTTTAAAAGCTTGTGATCTTCTGGCGTCCATATTTTGTTATATTTATTTTTCATATATTTATCTTTTTCTCAAAAGGTCTGAAATAAAAATCTTCAATATAACCGGTGTAATCCTGATATCTTCTGGATGAAGTAAGCATGAGAAGCGTTCCTTGCCGAAAAGCATGATAAACAGTACGCTTTAACGAAAAAGAGGAGTTCTTCCAGGAGTGGAGTCTAACTGCTCTTTCTTTTACCGGCAAATCTCTCATGATGGTCAGACTAAAATCAAAAAGAATTGCAATCAAAATTGATGAGGGAACAGCAAACAGTTCTTTTAGTTTCTCCCGAATCGCGACAGGCTCTATTCTATCATGGATATAATGATCCATGGCAAGGGCCGCATCAAAGTCCGGGACAGGCGAATCGCTAATAAAAACTTCTGCCATCGCATTTACATTTAAATATTCCTCTTCGGATAATCCCTTCAAGGCCGGAAATTTTTGATTCTTTGCCTTGGTATCACTTTGGGGACGACAAAGCCAATTTACGGGAAGCGAGACAAATACTATGACTCCAAGAACATATCTTAAAAATTTTTTTCGGCTGATTTCAGAAAAAACAATATTTTTGTATTCTTGTTGCATAAAAAAAATTTACAGAACACCACATGGATAACAATTTTTGTTCTGCTGCGTCAATAAATAATTTATATCATTCTGACTGAATTCGCAAGTTCATGCCCAGACTCGGAGCCTTTTCAGGGGCTGCGAAGATTTTTCCTGCTAATTATTATTGTCATTTGCACCGGAGATTCGTATCATTGAAATATGAAAAGAAATATAATGTTGTGGTTTGGGTTGTCATTCCTCTTTTCAATATTCGGAGAGGAAGAATCATCCCGATATATGAATATATCGGTAATGGAGTCTCCAAATGGCACATGCCGGGAAGGAAAATGTCAAAACGGGGAAGCATTGTTTATTTTTTCGGACGGCAGACAATACAAAGGCAATTTTGTTGGGGGTGTTCGGGAAGGAAAAGGAGTTTTCAAATGGCCGGACGGGAAAATATATTTCGGCGATTTTAAGGCGGATGTACGGTCTGGAAAAGGCGTGATGACATGGCCTGATGGATGGAAATACGAAGGGGACTGGAAAAATGACAAACGTGAAGGAAAAGGCATACTGGTTTTTTCAGACGGTCGGAAATACGATGGCGAATGGAAAAACGATAAATTTCACGGGAAAGGTATTTTTACATATTTAAATGGGCAAAAATATGACGGCGACTGGCAAGATGGCTTTGAAAATGGAAAAGGTATATACTCCTGGCCAGATGGCAGAAAATATTCAGGGGACTTCAAAGCTGGCTTGCGTGAAGGCAAAGGAATCATGGTATGGCCGGACGGAAGACGATATGAAGGCGACTGGAAAAATGACGAAAGAGAGGGGAAGGGGCATTATGAGTGGCCAAAAGGAAAAATATCCCAAGGAGACTGGAAAACAGGATCGGTAGCCTTTGCCTGGCCAGACGGCAGAGAGTATGAAGGCGACTGGAAAAACGGCAAACCAGACGGCAATGGCATAATGACTTGGCCCGATGGCAAAAAGTACGAGGGCCAATGGAAAGACGGTCTTCGCCATGGAATTGGAACTATGTACAATTCAAAAAACAAAATTCTGCATAACGGCCTGTGGAGAACCGATAAATTTGCTGGACAATCAGCCCTGCCTTAACTGAATTTATCCATGGATAAATTCAGTTAAACCACGACGTGCTTGTCAATTCCAAGTTGCTTTTCAGTATAACCAAGAGCCATACCAACAATTTGCGGCAAATGAATAATCGGCATTTTGCCCTGACGGTTTTTTGTTGAAAGACCATCTTTTTGATATGCATCAAGCGACATATGGCAAAGCGGACAGGGAGTGACGATATAATCGGCTTTTGCATCTATTGCATCGACAACGGCATCTCCTGAGAGTTTTACCGATTCCTGTTCTGCTACAATTAATGTATGGAAACCGCAACATTTGTTTTTAGAATTATATTCTACTACATTACCGCCAAGCGCACGAATTAAATCTTCCAGCGTATGAGGATTATTGGGATTGTCATATCCCCCCATCAAAGGAGATGGTCTTAAGATATGGCATCCATAAAACGGAGCAAACTTCAGGTCGGTTAAAGGGTTGGTAACTTTGGCCGCAAGTTTATCCAAACCATAATCATCAACGAGTACCCAGAGAAGGTGTTTTACTTCAGACTTACCAGTATACTCCAGACCTTCTTCTTTTAAAACTGCATTGATCATTTCTTTTTTTTCTGGCTGCGTATCCAGAATATGTTTTGCATGTCGCAATCCCAGAAGACAGGTATTACATGATGTAATCATATCCAGACCCAATTTCTCAGCAAGCGCAATATTTCTTCCATTAATGGCCAGGAACTGGTCTGGATTCACAAAATCCAGGTTACTTCCACCGCAACAGGTTCCCTCTTCGAGAGGAACGAGCTCTATACCCAGATCTTTTGTCCAAATGTTTAATGAATATTCCGCTTCTTTGCTTAATGATTCATTGATACAGCTTAAATAATATGCATATTTCATGATTACCTGCTTATTTCCTTTTATTTGATTTTTCTAAAAATATTTCGTACATGCTTGATGCCAGGTATTGTTTTTACAAACATTGAAGGCATTCGACCGCGAAGCGTCATTCTTATTGCAAAGGGGAGCATTCCAGCAGCGCCAAAAATACCCTTCGTTCTAATCGCAATTGTCGCTTCTTTTAATCTACCTGTTTTTCTGATGTCCTGGGCAAAAGCATTTGCATGCTTATACCCTTCTGTACCGTTTTGTTTTCGTATGAATGCCTCATTGCGAACGCCCTGTATCGCATCCATAATGGGAATATTTTTTACGCAGGCTTCAACACACCTGTAACAATGTGTACAATCCCACATCCCGTGATCTTGATTCAAAACGGCCATTCTTTCATCTGATCTTGTATCCCGGCTGTCTTTGACCATTCGAAATGCTTTTAACAACGCCAATGGTGAAATATACTCTTTGTTTGCCGACATCATGCTGCATTCTGAAAAGCACGCAGCGCATAATATACAATCTGTTGCTGCATCAATAACTTTAAACTCCGCTTCGGAAATAATATTTTCCTTTTTACCCAAATCGGCCTGCTTGATTTTGGGCGTTACCCAACTGATGTATTTTTCAAGTTTGTTGATTACTGGTTTATAATCTACAATCATGTCGCGGATAATTTCAAAATTGTTCAGAGGCTCAATGGTTATCATGTCTTTTTCTTTACAATTTTCCAGCTCGTCCCAAACCTGGGTAGTACATGCAAGTTTGGAAACTCCATTTACCCGCATGGCGCATGAACCGCATATTCCGGCCTGGCAGTAAAAACGATAACTTAAAGACGAATCCACATGGTCTTTAATGTAGTTAATGGCTCTTAAAATGGTAACCCCTCTTTCTACGCTGATTTTAAAATCATCATAAAAAGGCTTTTGATCCACTTCCGGGTTATATCTGTAAATCTTAAAGTATATATCCTTTTTCTCGTCCATTATCAGTACGTCCTTTCCTGTAACTCATGTTTTCCCATAGTCACCGGTTTATCGCTTACAATCACTTCTCCTGCTTCATTCATATGGAATATGGAATGTTTATGCCATTTTTTGTCATCTCGCGTTGGAAAATCTTCCCGACTGTGCGAGCCGCGGCTTTCTTCTCTCGCAAGAGCTCCACGAGCCACAGTCTCAGCCAAATGAATCATGTTTTTTAATTCAAAAACCTGAAACAAATTCGTATTAAATACTGCCGAGGCATCTTTAACGTGAACCTTTTTAAAACGTTCTTTTATTTCCATAATATCAGCCACGCCTTTTTCAAGTTTCTTGCGGGTTCGATATATTCCGGCATTGGCGCCAAGCGTTTTGCCCAGATCTTCTCGAAGATCAGAATATCGCTCTGTCCTGTCATGGTGCGAATAACCTTCAATTTCTTTTTGAATTTTTTCAACAGATGCTGTTGAAATAGCCCCAGGATTCAATGACGAAGCAGTTACTGCCGCATGATGTCCAGCTTGTTTTCCAAACACAAGAACTTCCAGAAGAGAATTGCCGCCAAGGCGGTTAGCTCCATGCACCGAAATACATGAACATTCCCCGGCAGCATAAATGCCAGGTATTGCGGTGGCGCCATTAATGTCAGCATCAATACCCCCCATGGAATAATGAGCCGTAGGACGAATTGGAATCGGCTCGTCAATTGGATCAACGCCTTCAAAGTCAATGGCTAATTGTCTAATCTGGGGAAGTCTTTCTTTTATAAGCGCCCCTCCAAGGTGACGAAGATCCAGATGCATGTACTGACCAGCGTCAGAATCGAACCCCCGTCCTTCATTAATTTCTATTTCAATAGATCTGGATACAAGGTCTCTTGGTCCAAGTTCCATTTTTTCGGGAGCATATCGCGACATAAATCTCTCGCCTTTGTTATTTACGAGATAACCGCCTTCGCCCCGAGCTCCTTCGCTGATTAACAAACCACTTTTTCTCAGGCCAGTTGGATGAAATTGTACAAATTCCATATCTTCGAGGGCTAACCCTGCCCTCAGCGCTGCGGCAATTCCATCGCCGGTGCTTCCGGCAGCATTGGAAGATTTTTGCCAGTACATTTTGGCATAACCTCCAGTAGCAATAATGACAGTCTTTGCCGGCATCGCTTCAATTTTGCCGGTTTGCATATTCATAACAACAATACCCTGAGCTGTTTTGCCGTCATGCTCTATGGATAATAAATAATATTCGCTAAAGAACTTTACTCCTTTCCTCATGCACTGTTCAAAAAGAGTCTGAAGCAGCGTATGACCTGTTCGGTCAGCGCAATAACAGCATCGATACTTCTGGGCGCCCCCAAAGGGTCTTTGGGCAATAGTTCCATCTTCCAGTCGGGAAAAAGGTGCGCCAAGATTTTCCATTTCGCGAACCACATATGGCGCCATTTCACACAATAATGTTGCTGCATCCTGATCGGCAAGATAATCGCTTCCTTTTATCGTGTCAAAAATATGCAATTCTACTGTGTCGTCTTTATGACGATTGGCCAGAGCTGCATTTACTCCGCCCTGGGCAGCCGAGGTATGTGATCTGGTGGGATACACCTTGCTCACAACCGCTATATTTAACCCGGGATTTGTTTGAAGAGCTTCCATGGCGGCATACATTCCGGCGCCGCCGGCGCCTACGATTATTATATCATATGGTTTCATGGTTTGACCCTATATAGCAACGTGTTTGTCGTCGCCCGATAAATTTTCTATTGCGTGTAATATGTCTGTGTGCGAAAGAACTCCCATAAGCTTGTCATCTTTCACAACCGGAACCCTTCTGACGCCAACCCTTTTCATCAGCCTGATGGCATATTTAACCGGCATGGTTGGGCTAACAGAAACGCAAGGTTTGCTCATTACGAGATGTACCTGCGTATTCCATGGATCTTTGTGAACATCTTCACCTGGGTCAATTACCTTTTCCAGAATATCTTTTTCAGTAATAATCCCAAATGTATCGTCTGTGTTTCTTGGCTCAACAATCAGACTGGTTACAGAATATTCCTTCATTAAAGATATGGCCTCCGCAACGGTTTGTGATCCTTTTATGGTGGCCACATCGCGCCGCATCAATGTCGAAACGGGGAGAGTTCGTAATTTAATTAGCTTTTCCATGATAATCCTTTAAAACTTTTTCTACCTGTTCTGTCAAATATTTTTAGGAATTTATTCCGGGATTATAGCGGAAAGCTACCCTGGGCATGAACTCGATATTCAGTTAGAATGATTTAGACTGACGCAGTTTTGGGGCGCGAAGCGCCCCAAAACTGCTCATTTTAATACATGCTGACGTGAATTTCGAAGTTCATGCCCAGGCTCAAGCTATATTTTAGCATGAAATTGATATTTTTCTTTCAAAAATCACAGCTTCATTTATGAACTTGCTAATCTCCGAATGTTTTTGCAATTTTTTCAAATTCATCCGCTTTTTCACGAAAAGCATCCACGATGGTTGGATCAAAATTTGTACCGCGACTTTTTTCAATAATAGAACATGCCTCAGCGTGACTAAATGCATCTTTATACACTCTTTTGGAAATTAGCGCGTCATACACATCGGCAAGGCTCATTATTCTTGCCGAAACAGGGATATCTTTTCCTTTCAGACCAATTGGATAACCGGATCCATCCCATTTCTCGTGATGGTGTAATATAATTTCCCTGGCAGTATCCAGAAATCCGGTCGAAGTAATGCCCTGTGTTGCACGATTAATGGCGGTTGCGCCAATGAGTGTATGCTTTTTCATTATATCAAATTCTTTTTTTGTCAATTTTCCAGGTTTCCGCAAAATAGCATCAGCAATGCCAATTTTTCCAATATCATGGAGCGGTGATGATTTATAAATTTGATCAATTTTTTCTGGCGTTAACTCCTCTTGTGTTTCAGGATGATCCTTCAGGTAGTTTAATAAAATTTTAACATATTCTCTGGTTCTTAATATATGATTACCGGTTTCATTGTCGCGGCTTTCCACAAGGGATGCAAGACTTAATATTGTAGCATCCTGGGTTTCTACAAGTTTTTTGGTTCTTTCCATAACCTTTTTTTTCAAGATGGAATTGTATTGATTTAATGTTTCCATCGCCTTGTCCCGTTCAGCTCTGGTTTCAAGAGCTGCAATATTGAACATGCAATCCTCCATAAGATCTTGAATCATTTTTATTTCATTGGGCAAAAATGCATTTTTTTTATCGGAATAAATTGCAATTGCGCCAATGGTTTTATCCTGATAAATCAGAGGGATGGTGGCATTGGATCTGATCCCGTAACTTAATGCCTTATCCCGCCAGGGTTTAAAGTCCGGGTTATTTTTGATATCATTGAATATCTGCGTTTTCCTGGTGCGTACCGAAGTACCTCCCGGCCCCCTGCCCAGTTCATTGTCGCCCCACGAAACTTGAATACTTTTCAAGTAATCCGCAGCTTTTCCGCAGATCGATATCGGCACGAGTTCTTTCGCTGCATTGTGCTTGATTAAAAATACCCCGATCACGATATAACCGCCATGATCAACAAGGATATTGCAGAGGTTCATATAAATTTCTTCGGCGCTGCCTGCATATATTAAATGCTGGCGACCTTCTGTAATTGCCTTCAATAAACTGGATATTTTTTTATTTTGTAACATAAAGAAGCGTATCCCCCACAACAATGCTCCAAGTGTAATCAAGATTAAAACCGAAAAAAGGATTGCTTCTTTGATTATTTTTTTACTCCTGTTTGTAATTTCAAGTTTCACTCGTTCCAAAACCATATTCTGGGTTTTCTGCGCCTCTTCAATTACGATTGTCCCTTTTGAAAAAGCATCTTCCGCAGATATTTTTCCGGGAGGACTATTTATCGCCTTGATAAAAAAATTCTCATAATCCGTTATTTGCTTCAATAAACTACTCATGGGAATATCGAGCAATTGAGCTATTTCAGAATTCTTGCTCGACAGATACAAATAGCGTGAGCTTATCTCCAGGCTATTATTTTTTAATAAAGTAAACTCCTGCTCGATTAAGTGATGATATTTGTTTTCCGGGTTCAATTGTAGCACAAAACCAGAAAATAATCCGCGTATTTTGGCTATATTTTCTGTCATTAAAGTCATTTTGATTACGCCAATGGATTCAAGATAATATGATTCCAGTTGGGGATCAAGCATGAGATTGGATTGATAGTGGATTGCCTGAATCAGACCAATGATTTCCTGAATTTGCCTTGAGTGAAAAAGAAAATGCTCTATTGCGGATGAATAATCGTTGTAGGAATGCGTCTCAAGCTGCCGGGCAATTTCTTTCAACTTGCCGCTTGATTCGGGAGCATCGTTATTATGAACATATTTTAGAATATTTGAAGCAACATTATTTCTCAATAATTTTACTTTTTCTTCAGAGGTAGATGCTGGTTTGCCGTGGCCATAAAGAAGAATCTGTTCTCGACCACGATAGTTTTGCATTGCATAAAGGATGGGCAATATATCTTGAATTAGCCTGATACCTTTAATTTCTCTTTTTGCAAATCTGTAATTGTCATATATGACCTTATAAAAAATAGCATCCAGAAGAAGAAAAACCGTTAATCCTGTAAATAGCAAAATCCGGATTAGTTTATTTTTCGATAGATTATATTTCATAGGAGTTTAATCAATATAAATAACACCGTCATTTAATCAATAAATATTTCCAAATTTGTCAAACGTGGTGGGAACATGGACATGAAGTCAAATATTCATATGAAGTGTATTAGCGTTGTGGTTTTCTGGCGCAAATCGCCGCAAAACCACGCTAATTTAATTTATTCTCACTTAATTTCGGGTAAATGCTCAGGCTGTTTTATCTTGTCGCTAAACACCGGTATTTTTTTATGACAATAATATGATGGAATTGAGATAAACCATGTTGATGAAAATCTGGCAAAACTTTCTAAACAGCGGCTGCAATCCGAAAGAAGTTACAGATCCGGTCTTGAATCAAATAAAGTTTTTTAATTTTTTTAGTTTAATCGGAATATCAAGCGCATTGTTCTTTGGCTTGGCACATTTAATGTATGGCGACAGGAACCTGGGTTATTTTGAAGTTTTGGGATCTTTTCTGGCCATAATAAATGTACTTTATTTCAGAAAGTCGCTGAACTTCCCGCTGGCCTCTTCAGTAATTTTAACGAGCATGATCGTACTTTTAATACTTTTGCTGATCTCAGGAGGGTTTCATGGCACAGGAGTTTACTGGTTTTACACATTCCCGGCACTTGCATTTTTTTTAAAGGGAAAGCTTCGCGGTTTTTTGTATTTGTTTTATCTTTACCTTGGAGTTGCAGTTTTCTATGAATTTCACAACTATGGTTTGATTTCCCGCTTCTATTACAGTTCAGTTGAGATACGGCAGTTGCTTTCGAGCCTGACTGCTGTATCATTGCTTGTTTTTTTTTATGAAAAAATCAAGGTGGACAATGAAGAGAAAATCAAGCAAAGCGAAAAGGAAATTGTTATGAAAAACCTCTTTGATCAGCAATTTGAAATTGCAGGGGAGATTCAAAGAACCTACATTCCCCTGGATACTATGGATTCAGATTTTTTTGAGATATCCAGCTATTATAAACCTGCGATGGAGATTGGCGGAGACTATTTTGATATTTTCCCCCTTGAAGGGGAAAAAACCGGGGTTATCATTTGCGATGTGTCCAGCAAGGGAATTCCGGCGGCGTTAATCATGGTCAAGCTCAGTACGATGCTTAAAATGATGTCTGAAGTAAAATCGATGGATGCGTGTGGATTACTTTCGAGTTTGAACAGGAACATTACAAATCAAATGACCAATAATATGTTCATTACGTCCATTTACCTTGTCATCAACCAGATAGCAGGACAAATTGAATTTGTCAACGCGGGTCATCTTCCCATGACCATTTATTCACATAAGGATAAAGAAATTAAAACAATTCATTCAAAAAATTTACCCTTGGGAATTTCGGAAGACGAAATCTACAAAAATTGCGTCATCAATGTATCAAACGGGGATATAATTGTCTTATACACCGACGGAATCAATGAAATGCAAAACCTGCATAATGAAATGTATGGCCGAAAAAGACTGCATGAACAAATTGAAAAAAACTCCGAGGCTACGGCAAAAGAAATATCCGCAATTATCATTAAAGATCTCTTTTACTTTAGCAAGGGAGCCATTCAAAATGACGACATTGCTCTGATGGTCATTAAAATACAAAAGTAAAATTAATTTACAAAATTTACTTCTGAAGCAGGTGTGCGGCAGTCCATATCCGTTCCCCGGTTCAAATGATCCGAAACCTCAGCTGCGGTTCCCACCATACGACCAAAGAGGAACATGGAGAATACGAGGTCTTTCATGGCGTCCTCTTTAATCTCCCCGGATTTAAATTGTTTCCAGAACAGTTCCAGAGAAACTGTCGCAATTACCGCATCAATATTTACACAAAATACGTTATCTGTTGCGCCCACCCGATGCAATTCTACCACGAGATGGTGGTAAAACTCCAGAAAGGGGTTCACAATGGAATGTTTTTTAAATAATTCGCGAACGTATTCTTCACGCGGATCATTATTTACAGGTTTTCCCTTGAAGACCGGGTGGTTGGTGCAGGGAATTTTATTGTACTGCATATTCCCTTTGCTCTTTTCCACTTTTTTGTATCCCAGATAATCCGATGCAACCTTCGCGGCCATTTTTTTCAGTTCAGGATCGATTTCTTTGAAAGGTTTTCCATAAGGATCCAGGGTGTTTAATTTATCTACCAAAAAAGCAATGGCTTCAAAACCGTTACCGCCATGAGCAAGGCCGGTATTCATCATAAAACCGGCATAAACGGTAGAAATATAATTTTTTGCGCTTACGCTTTCTTTGGCGCCCTTGGCGCTTAATGTTCCCGGACCATTTGTTATTGTTAAATTAAACAATGAGTTTAAGGCAAACACTTCATTTTTTTCTGGCTTGCGATTAAATAAAATTCTAAAACAACTTTCTGTATAGTTGGTTTCCAGTATTCTGGATTCTTTTAAATCGCGTATATCGGTCCAAAATTTGTTTTTCTCTGCATCCACCACAGCATTGGAAACAATGATTCCATTGATGGCCAAATACGTTCCGAGATTTTCGGCATCGCTGCGTGATATTCTGCGGTCGGTTAATGGTTTCCATGCCACACTTAGCAATATGGCGGCAATCAATAGATAAAGAGAATTTACCCCATCTTTGGCCGCTTTCTTCTCATACGCATTTACAAAACGGGTAAAAATAGTCTCCAGCGAGTGTTTTTTAAGCGCATCCATTAAAAACTCATAGACGGCTTTGTCTTTATCGCTTGCAGGCGCCTGAAAAAAACCTTTGGTTTCCTTCAGCTTCTTTTCGATTAAATCGTCCTCTATGTCTAATTTGCTTCCAATGTCCACATAGAAGAGATCTATGAGGGTACGTGTATGGTTTTGCAAAGATTTATACAACACATTGTTTCCAGACATAAGAACACTTGCCCCGATGTATGCATTTGGAGTCGCTCCATTTTTACGCGAAGTAACGGCATAGTCAATGTATCCGGTTCCCTCAGAAATAAACCAGTTTAAAACAGGAGTGATCGAGTGCATTTGGTTTGCAGTCGGCATTTCTCGCAGCACAGCAAACAATCCGGATGCTCCAAAATCTTCCGATACCAGATCCAGCAGCGATCTGCCATGAATTTCTGTAACATCGGTTTTTCGATTCATTCGGGTAGCCCCGGAATTATTGCGCATGGTTTGCCTTAAATATTGCGCCCCTACCTGATGATTGGCTTCTTCGATTTCCTTGTCATAAGGAGGCATTGCAATTACCGAATCAATATCCAGTTCCCTGGGGAAAATAATTCCCTGATGGTTTATGAACCAGGGCTTGAGGCTCAAATCGCCAATGGGTTCAAAGTCAGATTTCTCGCCTCTAAGCTGCATTACTGCCGCCAGAGCCTCCGGAATTTGCTGAATGGTTGGTACACGAATTCCTCTTGGAGAAACTTTTGGTTTTTTAGGGTTATATTCCGGCATCCCAAAATAAGAGTCAAAAAACTGCTCTTTTGCAATAGCATCATCGCCGCTGCCCGAAAGAGCTCCGGCATGACCTACGGCTCGGGTTAAATCTTTTTTCCATCTTCCTGTAACCACGGCAATAATCGGCTTGGTAAATTTGAACAAGCCTTCTTCAATCCACTTTAAAGCCTGGTATTCATAGTATCCTCCCGGCTCAACATAAACGATAACCGCTTTTGTACGCGGATCATTTTCTGCCGCATATAAAAATTCTGGCAGACCAAAATGAATATAAACATCTTTTCCGCTGGAAACAATAGTGGAAGTTCCATATCCAGCTGTTTTTATGTATTCCGAAATCGTCGTGCTGAAATTTCCTGAATTGGAATGAATTGCAACAGAACCTTTTACAAGAGTTTCCTGTGGTTTATCGCCGCCAAGGGCTCCTCCAATACGAACTTTATCCCATGAGTTGGCTACGCCCAGAGAATTGGCTCCGATTACATCTACTCCTCTTCTCTGGCATCCCCAGCGGATATATCTGGAATCCCGCACCGACACTTTTTCAGTAACAATTACAATTTGCTTTAAATCATCATTGCCGGCGCAAAGCTCTGATACCGCATGGGATACAGCAGAAGGCGGAAGATAAATAACACCGGTGTCAAATTTTATTCCATGCTCTATAATATCTTTAACGCTTCCGTAAACCGGAATATTGCCTATGGGGGTTTCTACAATTTCACCTGCCTTGCCATACTGTACTCCTGCAACAACATTACCCCCGCTATATGCATGCGATACCGGGGTCACTTTGGAGCTTTCCCCCCCCATAATATTCATAATCACCACTCTGGAATTTTTATTGGCAAGATCCTCTAACGATTTTACGCCTACATAAAATGGAAATGGACTGCTATTATTATTTCTTTTCATTGATTTCTCCTTAAATAATCCCTTAATTTATATACAATTAGCCAACTGCTTTTTCGGTGAAATTTTTTTCATCCATAATCCAGTCATCCAGCTTTATGGTGTGCTCCAATACTCCCACCATGGAACTATCAAAACCAAAAAAACGGTATGGCACCTTAAGATTATCCAGAACATCTCGGGCATAAACCATCCCCCGAATCAGGTTGGGACCGCCCCGACCAACCACCACGTGGATATTCGGGTTTAAATGAATATGCTCTTTTAGCGAGTCAAATATACCCTTAAATGTAACAAAAATATCGGTGTTATTGGCTTTTCCACCAATGAGCAGTACTACATTGGTGCGCGAGAGCCAGTGTTTGAAGGTAATATCCGCAATAGATTTCATCTTTTCGTAAGGAGGATTTCCGCCAAAATCTGACGAAATGATCGCCCGTGTTCCGAGAACTTCGGTGGCCGCTGAATTGGCGCCGCCTCCAAATATGAATGGCAGGATAGTTCCGTCTGTGTTTAGTTCGGTAACATCACTTTGCCCCTGATAGGTTCTTAAAAGATTAATTTCAGCCTCAAAGTCGGTAATGTCGGTAGAAAATATTTCAGGAGGAAACCC
>JAOUFE010000204.1 GCA_029858425.1 Spirochaetia bacterium
TATCGAAATTGGTATAAGCCGATAAGTTTACAGTCATAAAAACAGAAATTGTGCAAACAGATATAATTTTTTTCATTTTAATCTCCTTAAGAAGTTAAATAACTTTAAAAACTGGTTATATTCTTTAAATTACAAGCTTCTTTGTTTATACTATAATCCATAGAGAAAAAGTCAATGAAAAAATGAACTTTTTTTATGAACTTTTTTTGGTACAATACTTACAGACCCCACAGCTCCTTAAACTACTTGACGCCCCATGAAAAATTTTATGGCATACGACTTCCTTAGCCTGGTGAGCGTTAAATATGTCACTGGATTGGATATTTTTCTCAGCCCAGACTATTTGACAGCTTGAACCCGGAATAAATAAAAGTCCATGAAATTAAAATACATTTCCCTGATCCTCATTATGATGCTTTCAGGATTCTGCAAAAAAAATGCAAATTACTGGAATCCGGCAGGGGAATTCCCTGTCGTGGGAAAAAACGGCCTTGTAAACAACAGCCTGAGGTTTAACCTTCAAAGTGTGCCGGACAACATAGAAGTTTTGCTGATCAACTTTTTTGCTCCCGACTGCAAGCCATGTATTATGGAAATTCCCGATTTAAAAAAAATATATTCGGATATCCAAAAAGACGATAAAATTCAATTTGTGGCTATTGGTTCCAAAATTTCCTCTCTGTACGATGAAAACATTTCAGATATTCAGCAGGTCGCCCCGGACGTCCATAAATTTGCGCAAGCGTATCAATTGCCCTACCCAATTCATGTGGCGCTGACCAAAGATCTGAAAAATTTCACTATTACCGGATTTCCCGAATCATTTATTGTAAAAAGAAATAAAAATAGAAAATGGTACGTGAAAAGGCGTTTCGTGGGGGTTATTACGCAACGCGATGTGAAACCCTTTTTGCACTATTGATGTTTGAAGAAAGTATCAGAAAAAATCTGGAACAACTCCGGTACGATATTCATCAGATTACAGACAGGGACTTGCGCATCATTGCCGTAACCAAGACCTATCCGCCCGAGGTTTTTGAAATTTGTGTCAGGCTTGGTTTGAACCATATTGGAGAAAATCGAATTCAGGAATTAATGGACAAAAACAAATTGTATCCGGATGCCCAAAAAAAATTATGCATTCATTTTATCGGGGCGCTACAGTCCAACAAGGTCAAATATTTATCCGGAAATGCCGATACGCTGGACGCTCTTTCGTCTGTCGAAGTTATGGAAAAAATCAACCAGAGGTGGGATGCCCCCCGGCCATTGCAGATTTTGCTTCAGATCAACTGCACCGATGAAAGTCAAAAGTCGGGGTTGAATTACAACGAGAAAGAATCCATAATTGCATTGGCCAGGTCATGTATTGTTAGCGACAAAACAAAACTGGAAGGTTTGATGACCATGGGGCCAACTCCGGCGGGCAATTACAATGAGCAGAACCCTCAATATGCAAGCGACACAAGGCGAGCATTTCAACGGTTAAAAAATCTGGGTATGGAACTCGAAAATGATTTGTCGATTTCCCTGCCGCGTATTTCCATGGGGATGAGCCATGACTACAAAATGGCCATTGAATGCGGGGCGACAGAAATTCGCATTGGATCTTTGTTGTTTGGAGATCGGTAACTACTTGAAAAAGTGTCGCAAATTTTTTTTTATTGACATCCGTCAGGGCAGGAGAACCTTTCTCGATCATGAAAGCGGTATTATTAAAAAAACACGGTAAAAGCAACGTCCTGAAAATATCCGAATTGCCGGAGCCGGTTCCGGCAGACAATGAAGTCATGGTAAAAATTGAGACCATTGGTTTAAACTATGCCGAAATTGTTTCCCGAAAAGGGTTGTATGGATGGGCGCCCAAACTTCCCTATATTCCGGGGATGGAGTCCTGTGGAGAAATTGTTGCCATTGGGAAAAAGGTATCTCATAGAAAGCCAGGCGAAAAGGTAATTGTCGGGTCGCAGTTTGGAACCTATGCCGAATACATTTGCGTTCCGGAGTATCAGGCGCTCAAGGCGTTAAAAAACTTTTCATCCGAAGAAAATGCGGCATTTGCCGTTAATTTCATAACGGCGTATATTTCTCTTTTTTATCTTGCCAAAGTAAAAAAAGGGGAAAAAGTTTTAATTCATTCGGCAGCCGGCGGCGTTGGCTCTGCGGCAACAAAACTGGCTCTTGCTCTTGGCTGTGAAGTTTTTGGCACGGCCGGATCTGTCGAGAAAATAAAACTGTTAAAAAAAATGGGAGTGCAACATGCCATTGACTATACAAACGAAGATTTTGAAAAGAAAATAAACCTGATTACAGATGGACGCGGCGTGGACGTTGTTCTGGAGCTTGTCGGTGGCGCAGTATTTAAAAAAAGCATGCGCCTGCTTTTGCCCTTTGGAAGAATCATTACCGCCGGTTTTACGTCGCTGAATTTGAAAAAATGGAATCCTTATTCGTGGCTACGTACT
>JAOUFE010000096.1 GCA_029858425.1 Spirochaetia bacterium
ATCTAAAACCGGCAGCAGAGGTTGCTTAAATGCGGAAAAGTTATGATAAAATTTAAAAAAATGGAAGAGTCAAAAAAGTCAGATTATAATAGCGCCATACAAATTCGCTATTCGGCACAGGCAAAAAAAGAAAACAATCTTTCTTGCGGCGATGCATTGTCATACGCCTGCGTGCACAAAGGCGATGTGGTTGTGGATATTGGCAGCGGAAAAGGCAAGGCGGTACTCAAGGCGGCAAAGAGCGCTGCATATGTTTATGGAATTGATTTAACAGGCGCAATGATTGAAGCAGCCAAAAAAGTATTGGAGGAAGAAGGTATTGCCAATGCAGAATTTATTTGTTCTTCGATGGATTCCATTGCGCTTTCTGACGGTATGGCGGATGTTATTATTTCCAATTGCGCGATTAATCATGCCGCAGATAAACATAAAGTATATTCCGAAATTTATCGTATATTAAAACCCGAGGGAAGGTTTATCGTATCCGACATCATTGCCGAGAATGAAGTGCCGGATCATATTGCCAATGACCCGCAGGCTGTTGCCGGTTGCTATGGGGGAGCCATACCAGTTGACAAATATTTTACAGCCATACATCGCTCCGGATTTTCAAGCATTGAAGTATTACAGGAAAGCGCGCCTTATGAAAAAAACGGAATTTTAATCAGAGGCATAACATTGCGCGGATACAAAAATTAAGTGAAGAGGACAAAATGAGACCATTAACAAAAACAATAATCAAGGCTAAAAAATTTAAAATATCGCAGAACCCCAGGGAAGAAAACAAGGAAAAATTCCTGAAACAGCCGGACAAAAAAGTTGCTCAATGTTGCGCTAAAAGTTCATCCATAATATCCGGCTGTCACGATTGACTTTTGCGCATTTTTCTTCTCTGAAAATTGTATGCATTATTCAAAATATACATTTCACGCTTCCCTTTCAGGTAACGGGGCAAGTAGCGCCGGGCTTGTGATAGGTAATTACTTGACCGGGTCTATGGATATTATGGATAAAAAAGAGAGTGAACTGTTTTTGCATTACCAGGAATCCGGATCATGGGAAAATTATCCAGGGATCACAGATTTATTGCACAGAAGATATATATTTGAACATGAACAAGAAGAAAGAGAACTCATAAATGAAAAGCGCCAGCTTTTCTTAACCGAATACGCCAATACTCCCGTTCAAATCATTTTTACGCCGACCTATGTTTGCAACATGGGCTGTAGCTATTGTTATCAGGCCGATTATGAAAATACATCTGCAACCTTAAAGAAGGATGTGGTAGATTCTTTTTTTGACTATATTAACAAAACATTTGCCCGGGAAAAAGTAAAACCATACATTACGCTTTTTGGGGGAGAACCTTTGCTGGGCGGCAATGAATACAAAACCAGTCTTTTATATTTTCTCCACAAGGCAAAAGAGTTTGAATATGAAATTGCCATGGTTACAAATGGATATGAGCTTGAAAATTATCTACCCTGTTTTATAGAAAACAAATTCAATATAAAAGAAATTCAGGTCACACTCGACGGCATTGAAGAAATCCATGACAAGCGAAGGCCGATGAAAACAAAAGCAGGATCCTTTGATAATGTAACAAGGGGAATTAACAAGGCTTTGCAAAACGGCTTCCGGATAAACTTGCGTTCGATCATTGACAAAGATAACATGGCCGAGCTGTATAAATTAGCAGAATACGCTCAAGACCGGGGATGGCTGAATTACCCGTCTGCCCGGTTTCAAACCACCCTCGGTAGAAACTACGAGCTTCATTTTTGTCAGGCAGGAACGCCACTTTACGAACGCAGCGAAATGTGGAAAGACTTTGCCGGGGAAGCGGAAAAGCACCCTGTTTTATATAAGTATCACAGCCCCCAGTTTCATGGTATGCATAATTTGTCCCGGACAGGGGAGCTCCCTTTGCCAGTTTTTGATGGCTGCCCTGCTGGAAAAAAAGAGTGGGCATTTGACTTTAAGGGAGATATTTACGGATGCACGGCTTCGGTGGGGGTTGAAAAATATCGTCTTGGAAATTTTATTTCGGGAGACAGGATAAACGAAGAACAAGTTAATGAGTGGAAAACAAGAGATGTCTTCTCCATTCCTGAATGCTCACAATGCGCCGTCAGTTTATCATGCGGAGGCGGTTGCGGAGTACTGGCTGCCAATAAAACCGGTAAAATTTTGTCCCCTGACTGCCGTCCGGTAAAAGACCTGATTGTTACGGGTTTGCGTTATTATAATATTCAAACGAAGGAATTATCGGCAACCGGAGGAAACATATGAAAAAGGAAATTACTGTCAGGGAACTGTGCCAGGAATTAAAGAAAAGAGTAGGAGAAGCAAAAACCATTGACTGCTGCAAGGAAGAAATCGTAAACCTGGCCAATCTGGCGTCTGAAAAAATGGGGCATGAAAAAATCATGGTCGACTGGGTGGATAAAGATAAAAAAATATAGTCGTGAGATATCAAGTCCATGCCCAGGCTAATCCCGGGAATTTAAGATCCGGATTTTTATAAAAACGGCGGCTCCTGTTTCGCATCTTTTAATTCCCTGTTTTTATTTAAAGCCTGTTGACGTTCCTTCCAGTCGGGCATGGCTCCAGAAAGAACTTTGTAAAATCTTTTCGAATGATTGTGTTCTACCAGATGGGAAAGTTCGTGCACAACTACATAATCAATATACTCAACAGGGTATTTTATCAACTCCAGGTTTAAAGTTATAATATCTTTTCCAGAACAACTTCCCCATCGGCTTTTCATTTTGCGAATTTTTAGAAGAGGCGGTTCCAGATTATGTTTTTTCAATAAATTCAGGCCATATTCCAGACGTTCAGGAAAAAGAGTTTTAGCTGTTTGCAAATACCAGTTATCGATGGCTGATTTAATTGCGGTTTTTTTTGGAATTTTGACGTGAACATTCAGGTTCCCCTCTGAAATAGAAACAAAATTCCTGGAAGATTTTAAAATCGTTAACTCATATTGTTTTCCGAGATACCGGTGTTTTTCTCCGGAGATATATTTGCGGGGGGATGCGGGTAACGGGTATTTCTTGAATTGCTCGCGCTTTTTTAATATCCACCCCTTTTTTTCTTCTACTACTTTTTGAATATGCGAAATCGAAACCTGAATTGGCGCCCTTACTTCAACCGTCTGGTTGGGAAATACAATAATCTGGATAGTTCGACGGCGACTTCTCAAAAGGTTGTATTCAAGGAGATTTCCGGAAAGTTCAATTTGCCGGGTAATTAAAGATGATTGTGCTTTCAACATGGCGCAGGGGGTTCATATCTCTTCCCAGCGCTGCTCCATCTCGGTCAACCAATTATTTATTTTTTCTATTTCGCCAACAAGGGCGGCGTTATAAAACGCAATTTCTTCTTCTTCGGATATATCTTCGAAGTAGTTTTGTGCCAAGTCTGTTGTGCTTTCCATAATTAATGAAATTTTTCTTTTAAAACCGGAACGTATTGGCGATCTTCCACCATTATATGTTCAATGAGCCAGCTATTTAAATAGTCTATTGTTTTGAGCAGAGACGTAATATCGCCTTTGAGATACTCAGATTTGTAAGTTTTGATTTTCTCAATAAAAAGTCCGTGTTTTATTTTGTGATTATCATATTCTCTGTACCCGTGATTTTTCATAACCATCTCTTCTACAACAAAGTGATAGTTGCAATAGTCCATCAAGCCTTGAAAGACAGTTTCTACTGTATCGCGTCCTTTATCGTCGCGATGCGATTCATCCAGTCTGTTTATCAGAGCAACAAGACGCATGTGCTGTTTGTCAACTTTATCAATGCCCAGTTCATATGAAGATTTCCATTCCAAATACATATTCTACTCCTGACAACGTGTCCAGATTCGCTTACCCCGTCTGAACGTTGTATGAAATAATATAATTATACCGGCTATCCGTATTGTCAAGAAATTTTGTTTATAATACATCGTTCTATCACCCCAAGGGGTGATTTTTGGCATTTTTTTCTGTTTTTTAATAATATAAACGCACAATCCCTCTCGAATCAGAAGAAAGTAATCGACGAAATGAGATGTTTGTATATAATTGCCTATTCCAGAGGAGAAAAGATAAATGAAACCAATTGTTATCGAAGCTAAAGATAAGGCAGACATAGATCAGGCAATTGATATCCTGACGGTTTCCCTTCAGGATGATCCAAGCAAGGTTTATTTCTTTCCGGCCGGGATGGACAGGAGTCAACACACAAAATTTATGATTCAGAAAATTTTCAAAATTAGTCAGAATGCCCATCGCTTGTATGTTTGCAAATCAGGACAAACCGTGGTTGGCGCATCCATGTGGTTTCCTCCAGGATATGAGATGTCTTATTTTTCCATGTTAAAAAATGGGTTGTTGAAGCTGCCGTTTATTTTTGGTCTTCCTGTAACTTTTCGGATAATTCAATCCATTACAATTTCAGATAAAAACAAACTCAGCATTACCGGAAAAATGGATTACTGGCACCTTTTTTATATCGGGGTTCATCCGGATCATCAAAACAAGGGTTATGGAGCCCAGGTTCTGGCTCCGATTCTTGAAGAATCGGATAAAAGCGGAATTCCCGTTTTTTTGGAAAATTTTACGGACGCAAACACCCGTTTTTACGAGCGCAATGGTTTTGAGGTAAAGTCATATTATCGTTTTAATGAAGATATCCTGATGCGCAACATGGTACGCCAGCCTGGGGCAGTATATAAAAAAATACCGCATGCAACAAAAGAAAAGAATCAAAGATAAGGCTGTTTGGTTCTTAGTTCCCTATCTGTCTTAATTGTTCCAGCTCGCGAGCAGAATTTGTTTCCAGAAAAATTTTCTCTGCTTTTTGCAGATACTCTTCCCTGAATTCAGGAATAATTTTCGCTCCGGTTAAATAAGCGATTCCCGTTTCCATACGATTTGGCCCTTTTTCGTGTATATCAATGGCCTTTAAAATCAGTTTTCTGGCTTTGCCTTTGTTTTTCTTGTAATGGTAGTAATTGGCCAATGCGCGATGCGCCGGACCATTTACATAAGGAAAAGTTTTTCCCCAGGACAATAATTTCCCCAGACCTTTTTTAATATACTGTTCATATTGTTTTGAAGAGGATGTTTGATTTTCAAGGGCATACGTCGCCGCATCAGCAATCGCCGTATAAACAATATGCGAATCAGGCATAAACAAGGTTAATTTTGTAACATCGGCATATGCTCCATTCAAGAATTTTTCACACAAATCCAGGTCTTTTTTGTGTAAGGCAATTTGCAACAAAAAATACCACGCAGTACATATGGATCCCAGGTCATTTTTGTCCCGACTTTCATTTTGCGCCCCCCCAATGATTGACAAGGCTTCTTCGGCATCAATTTTTCCGGTAATATATCTGCACACCGCGCCGTAAAGGCTTCCCCATACAATATAAATTTTTGCATTGTGCTGTTCGGCAATTTTTTTCAATTCGATAAAATTTTCAAGAGCCTGCTCATGATTTGACCTGAAATAATTGGCCAGCCCGCATGCCATCAGGCTGACAAATAATTCAAAATTTTCGCTGACATCTTTGAATAACGCAACCGCTTTTTGCATATTGTCGTACCATTCATCGGGTTTATTTGTGTACATTCCCATCATGCCAAATCTCTGGTAGACAATTCCCTTTATGATCTGGTTCTCAACTGGCCTGGAATATAAAATGGCTTTGTTATAATTTTTATAGGATTTTTTAAAAAATCCCATTCCTGCCATCAGCAATCCATAATTGGCATAGGACAGGGCTTTTAACGAGGGTTCAGAAATTTTATCTGCAATTAAAATATTATAGAAATTGGACCAGGCAAGCTTTTCCACATCAATAAAAAAGTAAATCTTGTCGAGGTTCATTAAAATCAGGGATTGGTGTTCTAAAATCTTTTTTTTGGAAGATTGCGCTTTTAATTTTTTTACAGTAAAGGGCAGCAGGTTGTTGATTTCATGGGTTGCCAGATTTTTGCCAATACTCGCATACAACATGATTTTGCTGGCGGGAACCTGCTTGCCGACAAGCGCAAGCGCCTGTTCCAATTTTTCTACGGCAATATTCAGGTCGCCTTTTTCCCGATAAACCTTTCCGAGTCCAAAAAGTGTTTTGGATTTTTCAAGATTTGTTTTTCTCCAGGGCAGCGTTTTTTCATAAAGATCGGCCGATTTATCGTATTGACCAAGACCAGCATATGCTTCGGCAAGTCCGTCCTGAATATTCAGTACTTCAGAGTCAAACTCAGGAGTGTTTTTATTGTTTAATATTTCGAGCGCTTTTTCAAAATAGTAGATAGCATCTTTATTGCTGTAGCGCGAAAAGGATTTATAGGCAGCCTTGAGGCAGTAAACGTAGGCAAGATCAAAAGAACCGGAGAGAAGATAATGGTAGGCTAATGAATCCACTACCTCGTCAAGATTTTCTTTATATTGGGCTTCAATAATTTGCGCCAGCCGGTTGTGCAGATCTTTTCTGGTGGATTCAAGCATGGAATTGTAAACCACATCCCGAATTAAAATATGTTTAAAAACGTAAGTCAACGGATCCAGACCATTGATATCAATAAATTCCGAACTCTCAAGGGTTTTTAAATAATCGTTGATGCTGGAAATCAGATTTGGCGGGGCAAGATGACGAATCAATTCGTGGGCAAATATACGTCCAAATACAGAGGCTGTTTTCAACGTAACCTGCTCGCCTTCCCGGAGCCGGTCAACCCGGGATAAAAGCACATCCTGGAGGGTATTGGGTATTACCATATCCCGAATAGAACCGGCCAGCTTGTAGATTCCTTTTTCGGTTAATTTCAGGATCATTTGCTCTCTGAGGGAATGGATAATGGATTCAATAAAAAGCGGGTTACCATGTGCCCGGGAAATAATCAAATTTTCAATTTCCTGATTTTCATTTTCAAGCTGTAGTTTGTAGCGAAGATATTCCACCGCATCCCCAGATTCAAATTCTTTAAGTTTTATTTTATCCAGATTTGAAATATCTTCAAAGGATGAAGTATCCGCTTCGGGACGCATTATCAAAAGAACGGATGTTTTTATGGGCAAATTTGCGCTAATAAAATGAATCAGCAAAAGCGATGCCTCGTCGATTACATGGAAGTCGTCGATTGCAATTAAAAGCGATTTTTTTTGGGCAATCGATGCAATCATTTGAAGCGTAATTTGTGAGATTCTTTCATTTTTTTGTTTTGGATCCAGTTCCGCGGTAAACGGATCTTCTTTGTCAATTTTGAGCCCGCATATCATGGAAAAAATGGATCCCCATTTTTTATTTACTCCTTCAAGTTTTGAAAGCTCATTTGATATTTTATTGATTTTTTCTTCATCGGAGCGCAGACTTTTAATATTAAAAAGGCCTTCATAAATTTTTCGCCAGGCAAAAAAAGGAGTAAATTTTTCATAAGGAAAACAAGCGGAGCTTAATATAATGTGGTCTCGCACTTCTTCAATTACTGCGGAAGCAAGTCTTGTTTTCCCTACCCCCGTATCGCCAATCATTAATATGGTATATGGGGTCTGATGACTGTTTTCTATCCGGTCTATCAATTGAGACATTTCCGATTTTCTTCCGATAAACTTTTCCTCCGATTGCTTGACCGTTACAAGCTTCTTCTCGGATAAAACCTGGTAAAGAGTGTTTTTGGCTTGAATACCCTTTAGCGAGACATCGCTTATTTGTTTAAATTCAAAATTTCCGCTAATTTTTGCATGAGTAAATGTATCCAGGCATGCCGTAAAATTTTGGGTGTAGCTCATCAGTCTTGCGGCAAAATTTACAGATTCGCCCAGAACCGTATATCCTTTTCGGGTAGAGGCTCCAACATCGCCGCAGTAATTTTTGCCTGTGCTGATACCGATTTGAAGTTTTGTCAGAAAAGACAGATCTTTGGCGATTTCCAGAATCTTGCTTGCGAAGCGCACGGCCATAAGCTCTTTTTGTTCAATCGCAACGGGGGCGCCAAACAATACAAGAAGAACATTGCCTTTGTCGGCAAAATCGGTTTGAACGAGCAGCCCGCCATATTGTTTGCTGATGGTTTGAATATGGTCAAAAAATAAATTTACCCTGTCGGCAGCTTCTTTGGAGTTACTTTCAAAGTCGATGTCGCCAAATAAAATAAAAACAGAGGTAACTTCGCGTATTTCAGCAATAAGTCCTGAAGAACCAAGAGTTATTTTATCAAAAAGCGCAGGAGCAATAAAGTGGCGCGCTTTTTCCAAAAGATCGCGTGACGATGAATCAAATACGGGTAAATCTATATTTAGATCAGCATGGGTTTCCTTAAGGGCAGTTAGTTTGTAAACTCCGTTTTCCAAAACAATTTCCGCTTTATCCTGCAAGATATCCGCAGTATTTTTAGATAGAATCGTTTCCATGGCTATTGCAACTTTTTCTCCCTGTGTGGCTTCAAAAACAGGTATCCCGGTGATTGCGGCGTCAAAAAAACTATTAATAGAGCCAATAATAATTTGGTAATAATTTCCATGCGAAATAGAAAATTTAGATTGCAGGTTGTAGGTTTTTCCACCGGCTTGAACCGGCTTAAGCGCTTGCAAAGCCTGTTTCATTTTTTCGGCACAGGAAGCTACCCTGAAAACAGCTTTTTCCATGGATTCGCTGTCAAGCTTTTCAAACGAAACAAGCGCAGAATCTCCGGCAAACTGGTATACGCTGCCGCCGAACTTGTGAACAAAGGAGATCATCAAGTCATAATATTCCCGCAATATTTCCTGAAGGGTTTCCGCTCCATGAATTCCGGATTGCATGAGGGCGCCTGTCAATGGAGTAAAGTCGCTTAAATCAAAAAAGAGTATTACTCCTTCCATTTTTTCCATTCGCTTGAAAGTTGTTTTGCCGTCATGCGCCAGTTTTAAAAGCATTCGTGTGGGAAGGTAAGGAATTATGGCGTCGTTTCTCGGGTTAAGCATGATGAGTCCTTTCCATATTAATACTCATTTTGTCAATCAGGTCTGTGCCGCCGTTTGCTCCCTTATTTTGCCGCTTGCACGTCATTTTTTGCCGCACGGGTAGCGGACGCAGGCAACACGGGAGATTTTGGTTCAGAAATTTTTTGGTTTCAAAGACCTCCCGGTTTATTTATTTTACCGGCTCTGTGGAAGATTTTGAAAACCGGTTAAAAAAAATGCACAGGCATTTTGCCAGATGGGCTAAAAAAAGAGACATCCATGCGTATCGCATTTATGACAGAGATATTCCGCAATATCCTTTTGCTATTGATATTTATGAGGATCGTCTGTGCGTAAGCGAATATATAAATGAAACTGTGACTTCGCGCAAAAATTATGAAACATGGAGAGCCTCCGTGATGCAGAGTATCGAGCATACTCTTGGCGTTAGCAAAGAAAAAATATACTCACGTACCCGGCAACGTCAGAAAAGCGGGAAGCAATATGAAAAGAATGATTCGGATAACAATCATTCTTCGGACTTTTTTGAGGTACGCGAAGGTGGGCTGAAGTTTATTGTAAATCCTGGAAATTATCTTGATACTGGACTTTTCCTGGATCATCGCATTACGCGCTCTATCGTTCGCGATGAAGTTGCCGGAAAAAATTTTCTAAATTTATTTTGCTATACTGGATCCTTTAGCGTTTATGCCGCTGCCGGCGGGGCAAATCAAAGTATTAGCGTGGATACGTCGTCTGTTTATTTAAACTGGTTGCGGAGCAATATGAGAATCAATAATCTGGAATCGTCGGCGCATGTTAGCGTAAGGTCAGATGCGCGAACATTTTTGGATTCATACAACGGTAAACTGTTTGACGTGATTTTTTGCGATCCGCCGGTTTTTTCGCGGGGAAAACAACTAATCCGCGATTTTGACGTTTTGCGGGATCATCCCGATCTCATTGAGGCATGTCTAAAAGTACTTTCTCCGGAAGGTATTCTGTATTTTTCAACCAACTTTAGAAAGTTTCGAATTCAATGGACGGGACTTTGCGAAGATATCAGTCGCCAAACCATTCCCGATGATTTCAGCAACAAACAAATCCATGTTTGTTATAAAATTAGAAAGTAATGGAGTAACAATCGGTTGATCGCCTGCGAGCATGAGCATGAACCTCAATAATCAGATCAAAATGTATTAAAATGCGTGGTTTTGCAA
>JAOUFE010000205.1 GCA_029858425.1 Spirochaetia bacterium
GCGTCATACGAAGGAGCGATGGATTGCCAGAAAAAAAGAGCTCTTGCGTAATCGCTTTTCACATAATTTATCCATCCCCGGTAATAGTAAAGTTCGGCGCGGGCGGCATCGCTTTTAATTCCCTGGCTTTCTGCCTTGTCCAGATACATATCCACCTGATCCAGCATTGCAATGAGAGCTTCTTTGCCGTGTTCATCCTGATTTTCAAATTTCCCGGTTTCCTGTATTCTCAGCCATGCGGTTGTCGAATCAAGGTTTTTTACACCTGATAAATACATGGATTTTGCAAGATTAAATGTAACCAGGCCGCGGTCGGCTTCCAGAAGAGTTTCATCTTCAGGCCGGTCGCCCAGAGTGTCCATATACTGGTCGTCCATTTTTTCCTCTGCAAGCAACAAATTCTTTTTTGCGCCCTCGTAATCGTTTAGTTCCATCAAGATTTCAGCCCGGTCATTAAGAGCCATGAAATGCCCGGGGTCGTATCTATACGCATATTCAAACTGGGTCATGGCCATTCGATATTCTTTGACAACATACCGATAATATCGTCCTCTCTGGAAATAGCCTTCTGCAAAAGTATTTCCGTAAATTTTATTGCCATAAATATCCTCATCCGTTTTGTTGTACATGATGTTTAATAGTTCTTCGGCGCGGCTTTTCAACGCCATGTTGTTTACCTTGTCTACGGGAGACGTATTGTATTCAATTCTCAAATCGTCTTTATCCGGAAGGTCAATGTAGAAACGGGCTAATTTTGCAAGCATAAACAGGGGTAGTTTTTTTTCAATTTTATAGGTATGCTTAATGAGGCTGTGCTGTTGAATAATAAGCCGGGGGTCATCTGAGGTTTGATACGTGGGTGATTCATACATTTTAATTAATGTTTTCATCATTCCCGTTTGACCGTCCACATCGTATGGATCTTTGCGGATTATTTTTTCAAAATAATCGTGTGCCCGGTTATAATCTCCGTTGTCATAGAACACGTCTCCTATTCCAAGGATAGCTTTTGAAATGAATTTTTCATTTTCAAACAGAGGCGCTGAGTTTTTAAAGTTCAAGATTCGGTTATAGTAATCTATCCCAAGCCGGTTATTGTGATATGGCGAAGTCGAAAATTTTCGCGCGGGCGATGAATGAAATTCTCCAAGAGCATAAAGAACAATAGCCTCATCCTTTTCTTTGTCAAGATGGGTTTTAATATAAGCTCCTGCTTTTTCAAGTTTCCATGGAATGTCATTTATCAGTAAAATTGTCTTCGTTTTATCTTTATAGCGTATGATAGGAACTTTTTGTATGATTCCCCAGAAATTTTCGCCATTGTTGATTTCCTGATCCCCGATACGGACAGCCTTGTCTTCATTTTTGATTTTCACTTTTCCAAAAAGTTTTTCAAAAGAATTTTCATAAAGGCCTTTTCGCCGGTAAGCGTCCGCAAATTGAAGGTAGGCATAGGAATTATCCGGATACCTTTCGAGGGCTTTGCTGAAATAGGTCTCGGCGCGGGGAATGTCCGAAGATCCGAAATTTTGTGCTAAAATGATTTCTTTTCCCTTCTTAATGTCTCTCATATAGAGATATTTTTTAATGCCAAATAAATAAGCAGAGGAGATAATTACAAGAAGTAACGGAACAGCGACAATGGCAACCTTGGTAATTTTGAAAAGCTTTTCCTGTCTTTCGATTCCGGAGTCTGTATATTGTTTGCGCGTAACAATAACTTTTCGATGATCTTCTTTGGATGTAGCGGCGGGAGCCAGTTTTTTCCCGAGTTTATTTTCGAGAAATTGTTTGATTTCTCCTTCAGATGCTCCCTCAACCAGTTTTGTGATTAACTCGCTGGAATCGACTTTACCAAGTTTGTTTTCCAGTAAAACATTGATTACATTTTGCCGGACAACCGGAGTAAATGATTTTAAGGTATGCCGGAGGGTATTGAGTTGTTGATTGGAAATTTCATCGTCGGTTTGTTCTCCGGCTAATTCGCTAAACTGCGATTCCAGGTCATATCGATCTCTGCCTTTTGCGCTTCCGATGTCGGGAGAGATGTCATCCAGGGAAGGTGGGGACATATCATCAAAGGTGAAATCTTCGCCGGATGGTTGAACCCCGGCAGGTTTTCCTGCATCAGTATCGATGCCGAAATCTTCGGTAAAATCGTCAGCAGGAGTCTCCATTGCTGTTTCAGTTGGAATGTCCTGTCCGAATTCAACAGGGGCTTGTGTTGGTACTGAATTCAGTCCAAGATCCTCAAAAAGATCTTCTGGTGTTGTTTCAGGACTCTCCATCCCAAGATCATCGAGGGGAGCTTCTTCAGGAGCGGCATCGAGTCCGAGATCATCGAGGGGAGCTTCTTCAGGAGCGGCATCGAGTCCGAGATCATCGAGGGGAGCTTCTTCAGGAGCGGCATCGAGTCCAAGATCATCGAGGG
>JAOUFE010000005.1 GCA_029858425.1 Spirochaetia bacterium
ATCCAGGATTTAATAATCTGGTTGCCGGATGTTGGGTAACTTTTGGGCGATGTTTGCCAGTTCAGCAGCCGTTTCTGACAGCGCAGCGCTCCTTTTTTTGCGGTAATATATATAAAACTTTCTCTGGCAGTACAGATCTTCAATGGTCAGTATTTTTATTGCTGTGGATTTGGAGAGTTCTGAAATAAATCCAATTCCAAGCCCGGCTTCCACGCTTTTTATTAAACTGATCAAACTATGCAACTCCATGACGACATTTAATTTCCCGTGGAGGTTTAACTTTATCAGGCGCTCCTCAACAATGTTTTGAATCGAAGAACCGGAATGATAAAAAAGGACGGGGAAGTCTTTAAGGGATTTTAAGTCTCCGGGAGCCCTGGATTTTACGGCAATTACCGGTACGATTCTGTCGGAGCAAAAATAGCGCGATTCTATTCGATGATCATGAATTTTTTCTGTTGAAATGGTATAGTCAGAGCGTCCGGTTAAAAGCGTATGTCGAATAAAGTTTCTATCGCCTTCAAGAATGTTTATCCGGACATCCGGGTAGCTTTGTTTTAGCTTGCCAATAACATCGGGCAAAACCCAGGCACAAATGGCTCCGCCGGCGGCAATATTCAACTGTTCTGGTAACATTGGCTGTCCAGTATTTTGTTTCAGGGCATTTTCCAGATTTTGAAACGAATCAAGAATATCAACCGCATGTATTAAAAAAGTTTTTCCTTTCCCGGTTACTTCGATTCTTCCCGGATTTCTGTCTAACAGAGAGAATCCCAGTTCCTTTTCAAGCTGGGCAATTTGAAGCGACAGGGCAGGCTGCGTTACCGCCAGATTGGCGGCGGCTTTGGTAAAACTTTCATCCCGATAAATCTGTAAAAAGTAAAGGATCTGCTTTAAATTCATTGGTATAAGAAAAACTTATGTATGGTATATCAATTATTTATTTGACTAATGGTGAAAAATGTGTATTATTCATCGACAAACTAAAAGGAGAGAAATATGGGAAAAACATTATACCAAAAAGTCCGGGAGCATCATTTGTTGGAACCGCCGGAAGGAGAAAACTTCGGGGGGAAGGAAATCATTTACATCGACCTGCATTTAATCCACGAAGTGACCTCGCCGCAGGCCTTTGAGGGATTAAGGATGAGCAACCGCAAGGTAAGGCGGCCAGATTTAACGCACGCCACAATGGATCACAATGTTCCGACGATTGATCGCGACAAACCAGTAAAGGATCCGGTCAGCGCGACGCAAATGCGGACGCTTGAAAAAAACTGCCAGGAGTTCGGGGTGCCTCTTTATGACTTGAATTCTTTTGATCAGGGAGTTATTCATGTGATTGGTCCGGAATTGGGATTAACACAGCCAGGTAAAACCGTGGTATGCGGAGATTCACATACGGCTACTCACGGAGCGTTTGGCGCGCTGGCCTTTGGAATCGGGACAAGCGAAGTGGAGCATGTTCTTGCCACGCAAACCCTGGTTCAGGAAAAGTCAAAAACCATGCGCATATTTTTTACCGGTAAATTGCAAAAAGGAGTGTTTGCCAAGGACATGATTCTGGCGGTTATCGGGAAAATTGGAACATCGGGCGGTACAGGCTATGTAATGGAGTTTGTCGGAGAAGCCATTGATGAACTTTCCATGGAAGGCCGCATGACCGTTTGCAATATGGCCATTGAGGCCGGAGCCCGCGCGGGAATGATCGCCCCGGATCAAAAAACATTTGATTTTATAAAAGGGAAAAAGTACGCACCGGAAGGTCAAAAGTGGGATGAAGCGGTTGCGTGGTGGAAAACCCTTAAAAGCGACCCGGATGCAAAGTTTGACAAAGAGTGGAGCATTGACTGCAGCCAGTTGGCTCCGCAGGTAACCTGGGGAATTTCGCCGGAGATGGTAACGTCGATCCAGGGAAAAGTTCCTTCCGTAGCGCAGGCTACCTCTGAAGTAGAAAAGAAAAACATCCAGACAGCCATTGAATACATGGGATTGAAAGAAAACATGCCCATTGCGGATATTCCTGTGGACAAGGTTTTTATCGGTTCATGTACGAATGGCCGAATTGAAGATTTGCGCGCAGCTGCGGCGGTTATCAAAGGGAGAAAAAAATCGCCTTCGGTAAAAGAAGTGTTAATCGTATCGGGTTCGCACAGGGTCAAACAGCAGGCCGAGAAAGAAGGACTCGACATCATTTTCAAAGATGCAGGATTTTCCTGGCGCGAACCAGGATGCTCCATGTGTCTTGCCATGAACGATGATGTTTTAAGTCCCGGCGAACGGTGTGCGTCAACGTCAAACAGGAATTTTATTGGCAGACAGGGGAAGGACAGTCGAACATTTCTTGTGTCTCCGGCAATGGCTGCTCTTGCTGCCATACACGGGCATTTTGTGGATGCGCGTGAAGAAATCCAAAAGGAAAAAAAATGAAACCATATGAAAAAGTAAAATCCAGAATGGTGCCTTTAAATGTACCAAATGTAGATACCGATCAGATTATTCCCAAGCAGTTTTTAAAACGAATTGAACGAAGCGGATTTGGACAATTCCTTTTTTTTGACTGGAGATTTCAGGCAGACGGAAAGGAAAATCCGGATTTTGTGGCCAATAAACCGGAGTATAAAAATGCGCAAATCTTGTTAGCCCGCGATAATTTTGGTTGCGGCTCGTCTCGGGAACACGCTCCCTGGGCATTGCTGGATTACGGGTTTAAGGTCATCATCGCCCCGTCATTTGCGGATATTTTTTACAATAACTGTTTTCAAAACGGTATCCTGCCCATAAAGATGTCTCCGGAACAGGTGGACAACTTTTTTAAAATGGCAGATAACGCCAACTTTGTCGAAGCGACGGTTGATCTGGAAAAGCAGGAAATATTGACAGACGCCGGGGCGATAAAGTTTGAAATAGATGCCGGAAAAAAAGAAAAACTGTTGAAAGGACTGGACGATATTTCTTTAACCTTGCAGTTTACCCGTCAAATTGCAGAATACGAAAAGTCGCATGTAATTTATTAGGCTTTGGAGGGGGAAAAATCCCCCTGCCGCCCACGCGGTTGGGCGGCACCCCCTTTTTTTTGGTACAGAATAACTTTATTCAACCAATTTTTCCTTGTCCTTACGCAAAACAACCTTGCCTTCTTTTTCGAGTTTATTAATGACATTCATAATGATGCGCCGGTTGCCTTCAATTTCCTTTAAAGGTAATTTTTGAATGAGATTCATTTCGCTCATTATATCGGACGCCCGGTTCATGGATATCGATGCAAACACATGGCTGATGATATTTTGTCCGGCTCCCTTAAGCGCTTTTGCCCAGACAGTATGCTCCGGGATTACGGTAAAAATCTTCCTTAATTCTCTGGTGGTAAGTTGTATAATATCTTCGAATACCCGTAATTTTTCCTTGATGCGGGCGGTCATCTCCGGATCTTCTTCATCAAGGTTGTCCAGAATTTTGTCCTCCACCGATTGATCCATAAAGTTTAAAATTTCAATAAGTTTTTTCTCTCCCTCTATGATATGGCTTCTGCCGCTTTCCATTTTTTGGACTTTATCAATTACCGTTTGATAGGCAAGACGTAAAATTTCTGGCGACACTTTGTTCATTGTCGCAATTTTTCTGGCAACAGATACCCTGTAGGCATTATTAAAGCTGGTTAGAATTTTTGCTGCATATGCAGGATTAATCGCGGCCAGAATCAGCGAACTTGTTTGTGGCATCTCGCCGGCCATGATTTGGGCGATATTCCCAGGATCGTATTTTTCAATTTCAGAAAGATCTATTTCTATGGCGCGTTCTTTGACTCTGGAAATATGTTTATCGGCGCGTTCTTTACCAAGAGTTTTTTCCAGAAAATCAGCAGCCTGGTTTACGCCGCCATGGATGCTGGCGCTGGAATCATCCAGGTTTTTTTTAAAGTCGCGCAAGATAGTGGTTTTTTCATCTTCGCTTATATTTTTCATCCGGATCATTTCTGTAACGACCTTGTCGATGGAATCAGCATCCAGATGTTTCAGTATCGAAGCGGCATTTTCTTCCCCGATAGATAGAATAATCCTTGCGGCCTTTTTAATGTTGTCTTCTTTCGAAACGGATTTTACGGGATCGGTGGATTTTTTTCCATCAGAATTTTCTTTTTTGTTCATGTGACCGGGGTGATAATTTTTGTAAAGATTAAAGTATTTTTTCCGTTATTCCAGGTATGTTCTACGTGGTTCATAACCGATTTTACCAGATGGACGCCAAATCCCCCCCGCTTGTCGCCCGAAAGATTCTTGCGGATGTCGGGAGCCGGGGTCGCATGAAAATCATATTTCTTACCGTTATCAGTAATTTTAATGGTGACAATATTGCCTTTTTGCTCTATAAATAGTTCAATAGACTCTTTATCCGAAGGCTCGTCATAGCCGTGGGTAATAATGTTGGTGATGGATTCATCTACGGCAAGGATGATATCCATCATATCCATATAGGGCGTTCCCCAGGATTTAAAATTTTCCTCTATAAAACTTTTAACCTCATTGAGGTTTTTTATAGCGGGGCTTATTTTTATTTTCATATTCATTTCTTCACTATGAATTTCTAACGAGGTTCATTTTTAAAATCAGAAGCGTAAAGTCATCAAATTGAGGTTCGCTACCTGCAAAAAGTGTAACTTCCCGAAAAATTTCATCAGCCATTTCCTGCACACGTTTTTTTTTTAAGGTTTTTACAAGTGCCATGAACCTGTCAATCCCAAATTGTTCTTTATTTTCATTAATGGCTTCCACGATTCCATCGGTATACAATACAACCAGATCATCTTCTTCATAAACAATCGAGTTTTCGAGGAACGGCCCATGGGACTGTGTACTTGTCACTCCGAGCGGTCTGCCGCGGGCTTCCAGAAAAATAAATTCATCAGTTTTGCTGCGGTAAATAAACTGTTCGTTATGACCTGCAGAAGAAAAGCGGATAACTCTTTCCATCGTATCCAGATATAAATAAAAAAGAGTGACAAACATACCCGAATGGGAGTTTTTGTAAACCAGATCATTAGCGCGCTTTATCAGATCTCCGGGAGCCCGGTAATCCTGAATCAGCGTCTTGATAATGGAATTGGTGATAGCCATAAACAGGGCAGCCGGCAGACTTTTTCCGGAAACATCGGCAATTAAAAATGAAAAATCTCCCTTGGGAAAACTTTCAAAGTCGTAAAAATCCCCTCCCATGATTTTCGCTGGTTTTGAAATATATCCAAGATCAAAATGAGGACTTGTAACCGGATTTTTGGGTAATATGGATTTTTGAATGGACGATGTAATTTCAAGTTCCCTTTCAAAGGACTTTTTTTCAATCATTTCTTCAAGCAACTGGAAATTTTCAATGGCGCGCGTTATCTGACTGGCGATTGTGGACACAATTTGATAATCCTCATCATTGAAATCCTCGCTGTTTTTTTTGTCGGTAATGCACAAAACTCCGAATTTAGCGGAGCCGGAAACCAAAGGGAAAATAATGCAAGTATCAGACTGGTAGCGGTTTTCCTGACGATGAACCGATATTGCCGGATCCTTTAAATCCGGAGATCGAATGATCCGGTTTTCGATAAAGGAGAAATTTGCCAGAGAATGATTTGTTGCGCTATTGGCGGCAGGATCCATTACAAATTCTTCGCAACCTTTACATGAAACCAGTTCAAGCTGACTGTTCTGTTGGCGGTAAATTAACAGTGATGACCTTTCTGCATCCAATACCTCGGCAATAATTTTGATTACCGAATCAAAAAGCTCTTTTTCATTAATTCCGGAAATTAAAACCTTGGAAACTTCGTGCAGACTGGAAAGTTCGTGAACTTTTTTGTTAAGTTCATCGTTGGTTTTTTGAAGCGAAGTTATCAGTTCGCGGTTATGGATGGCAATAGCCGCCTGTTCTGAAAATGTTTTATAAAGATCCAGATCATCCTGGGAAAAACCTTCGCGTCCAATTGCATTGATAACTTCGAGAACCCCGATAATTTTATTTCGTACCATTAGTGGGCATGCAATCAGGTTCCGGGTAATGAAGCCGGCTTTTTCATCGACTGTTTTAAACAATCGGCTGTCATTTTGCGCATCGTTTACAATTTGAGGCTGCATGGATTGAACCACGGCGCCGGCAATACCGGTTCCGATGGGTATCCGAATTTGTTTTAATTCTCGTTCTTTTTCTCCGGATACGATATTGAAATACAGTTCACTGGTTTTTTCATCAATCAACATGAGGCTGGAACCCTCTGTTTTTAATACAAGTTTTGCCGATTCCATAATTGACTCAAGGAGCGCCTGGAGATCCAGGGTAGAGTTGATTAATTTTGAAACACGAATGATTTCTCCGATAAGTTGTTTGGCTTCAAGATTTTCTTTTTGAACGTCCATTTTATCCATTAAAATGGACAGGCTTTCAGAAAATTTTAAAAACAGAGCGGAGTTTGTATCCGGGAACAGGGAAATCTGCCAGAGGCGCAGAAAATACCCGGTTAGCGTATCGAGCAGTATTTTATCGTCGCTGCTGAAATTTTTTGCAAAGAGTTTGTTTTTTAACAGCAGTCGTGCGTGAACATTTTGACTCAAGTCCATTTTGCATAGAATGTACGGAGCATCTGAAACAACATCTGTTTTTTCGTCTGTTGTTATGGATTCACCGAAATTAAATATTGTGCTTTGCTGGCCTCCAATATTCAGTTTTGCCAATATTCTCTCGGTATCGCTTAAAGGTTCTTTCGAAAATCCAATAATATGTTGTTTGTGTATTTTATCCGACAGAATCAGTCTTGCGTCGCGGGCTTTGCATAGCGACATTGCGCTTTTAAGAAGATATTTAAAAGATTTTAATGTATCCGGGCTGATTTGAGTTATCGAAAAATCAGCTTGCCCAGGCTGTAGATTTGCAGACGGGTAGTCCTTTTCCATTACAGGAAGTAGTTTCAAAAACCTGATTAGGATGTAAATGAGAATAAACAGAGTTTTTTGGGGAAATTTCTCAATGAAGGTGTGGAGGGTATGAAAGGTGCGTGGGCGGCTTCCTGCGCCGTCTCCCATGAAGTTTATTCCGGTATTTGGAAATATATGGGAAAAATATTTATTGACATCGCGCCAATAACGAGGAGACTGCAAATTTTCTTTCTGAACAGAACAGGAATAATTAATTATGGAAACTATAAATTATGAAATGCCTATATATACTTTTGATATTGATTTTAACAGTCATGTAAGTAATATTGTCTATATTCGATGGATGGAGATTGGCAGGTTGAAGCTGTTAGATGCAGTAGGTATGGAGATAAATAAAATCATTCAACAGGGCTTTGGACCGGTTCTGATGGAAACCAGTATTTCGTATAAAAAACCATTGTTGCTTTCGGATAAAGTAAAGGTCGAATTATGGGTTTCAGAACTGGGCAAAGCATCTGCCTGGCTACAGTTTCGTTTTTATAACCAAATGGAAGAACTTGCCGCTTCTGGCGCTCAACGGGGATTATTTATTGACTTTGTTAGCGGAAAGCCAAGGCGCATATCAGATGAAGAACGGTCAAAATTTGAGCCATATCTTATCAAAGAAAATAAGTGAGTTTTGAATAATTTCAAAATGCGCAAAGAGTCTGGGCATGAACGCGCATTTTAATACATTTTGATCTGATTATTGAGTTTCATTCCCAAAGTCCAAAAATATTTACGTTACTCGTTTTCATCAAATTTTAAAATAAATTTATATGGCGGACTTAATTTTGTGCCAGGAGGCGGCGATTGGCCAGAGAGATAACCTTTACCGTAAATTTCATGTTCTCCAGGGAAAAGCGACCAAACGATAAAGAGGGCTTCTTTTTTGCTCTTTTTATATAAATTGGGCATGACGTTTTTATTATATGCAAAGCTGATTTTTTGTTTGGCAAGATTTTGCGTATCCCGGATTTTGCCTTTATGCACCATCGGAATAATCTCCTGCAAAACATCTTTAAAAATCGGAGCCGCAACCTGACCTCCCTGGTAAATCCCGCCCTGGGGCTCATCATACCAGATGTAAATGCTGATTTCAGGATTATCGCCGGGGAAAAAACCGATAAACGAAGCCTGGTATTTTCCCTTCTTGTACCCTGTTTTATCGGAGATCATTGCTGTGCTGGTTTTTCCGGCAATGGGAAAATCCGGGATAGATGCCAGATAACCTGTGCCGCCTTTTGCGACAACCTGTTGGAGGTAGGAAAGAAGTTTTACCGAAATGGCCGGGGAAACGGTTAAGTATTTGTTTTCAGGCGGATACTCCTGAATAATATTTCCGTCAGGAGATGTAATTTTATTAACAATAAGAGGTCGAAACATAATGCCGCCGTTAGCGATGGAGTTGGCCGCGCTTACGAGTTGAATCGGGGTAACGCTCAATCCCTGGCCGATAGGGATCGACATTTTCAGGCTGACATCCCATTTCTCTGGGGCAGGCAAAAAGCCGTTTTCCTCTCCAGGTAAATTAATGTGCGTGGTACTTGTAAATCCAAATTGCTTGAGATGCTCGTAAAGTTTTATCACCGGCATGGGCCATGCGGCTTCGATTACGGCGGTATTACAGGAGTTTTTTATCGCATCGCTTAAAGATTCTTTGTGGTGAACAGAACTGCAATTCAAGCGACGGTGCTTGTACTCAAAAAACCCCGGGCAAAAGAAGGTCTGGTTTTCATTGAGCATGTTGTCTTTCATTAGCGCGGCAAAAATAAAAATTTTGAAAGTAGAACCAGGTTCAATATTTTCTGTAATGGCGCGGTTTCGCTTGAAATTATCGGGAAATTCTGTTGGATTATTTGGATTAAAATCAGGAAGCGAAGACATGGCCAGAATGCGCCCCGAATGAACATCGGCGATTATTCCGATGGCCGCCTTTGATCCGGATTTTAAACGGCCAGCTTCGAGGGTTTTTTCCAGTTGATGTTGAATATAACCATTAATGGTCAGGTGTACATCGTTGCCGATAAATTGATTGTTATTGCTGGAGATCAGGTAGTCGTTATATTCATATTCGATTCCTGAAAGTCCTGTATTATCTACGTCCGTAAATCCTATAATCGTGGAAGCCATGTGATCGTTTGGATAAAAACGCGAAGCTTTTTCTTCAAAAGCAACTCCCGAAAGTCGCAATGCCTGCAGTTCCCGCACGCTGGAGAGAGACATATTTTTTTTCAGATAAAAAAAACCGCGAGAATTTTTGATTTTATCGATAGTTTCACTTTTGCCGATATCCAGGAAACTTGAGAGAAGAGAGCCCGTTGTTTCGGCGTTGACAATTCCATCAGGTCTTATTCCGACGGATACAGTATCCCGGGAGATTGCCAGCTCATGTCCGTCGTCATCGAAAATAGTACCTCTTTTGATTAATGGCTTTTGGGGAACCATGGAGAGGGGAACAGGAGAATGAAATGCCAGTTCATATGCCCGGAATATGAGTATAAGAGCAGCAAAACCCAGGGCTGCTGTGAGTATGAGATATTTTCTTTTTACATTATCCATACGATTAGCCGGATAATTTATAAATGAATCGGCCTATAATTTGTTTTTCATCCAGACACCCGAAAACGCGCGAATCAACAGAATGGTCTTGATTATCTCCCATAACGCAATATTTATTGTTTTTAATGGCGTGGATTCTTTTTATTAAGATATCCCCGGTACCCGGAATATCGGGACGGCGAAATACAATGATATCGTTTAGCGCAGGTTTTCTTTCAAAGCCCGGATGCAGTCGCCTTACAGTATTACTTTTTTCATAAAAATTGATAATTAGTCCCATCGATATTTTTTCCACAACAATGAAATCATCCGGATGCAGAATGGGAACCATGGAATGGTTTTGAACCCGGAATGGCTGGATAAAAAAATATTTTATATGGGCTAAAATGATAAATGCCCACAGTAGAATACTGGTAAATAACTTTAAAATTTGAATTTGTGCCTCTTTTTTCCGAATCATGGCAGGTTTCTGAAAAGTAGCGGGTAATTTTATGGAGAATAGCAGAAATAGAGAAAAAAAAACATACTCTATCCATGGTTGATTCGTACTCGTCAGAAAGAACAGGATATAAACAAGGATGATTGTCAGGGCAAATATTCTCACCGTCAGCCTGAATACCAGAAATGCCACAAGCCGAAAACAAAATTTAATGGAGTCCAGAGGTTTCATAAAAAAATAGAGTAAAATAAAAAAATAATGGTCAATTTGGCATAAATTAAGTTTCATACAAATATAGAATAAATCTAATATGTAACATGCCAGGTTGAACAAGTTTTGAATTTCTGGCATTTTGGCAACTGTACATTAAAGGAACCCCGATGAATATTCTTTCGTTTTGTAAAAGTACTGATTTTAGAAAAACAATGGATTGTGAAGTGATACAGGCAAATGAAAATGATATTTCGAAAATGGATGTTGATCCGCGAATGTTTCATGCAATTCTGATCGATAACTCAAAGACCGCAAAGAAAATAAGGTCTGGTCTTTCGAAAAAAAACAAAATATTCATTCCTGTGATAATGCTCTTGAAAAAAAATATTTCCTATGCTGGGCTCAGGCGTTGTATGGATTCAGGAATCCATGACTTTTCCCTGGATCCCTATACTGATCTAAATGACATTATTATTCTAAACTATCGCAAAATGGAGCAAATGCTTGAATTCGCCGAGGGAAAAATAAATCGCATTCGGGAATCTCTCGTTCAGTCTATTCCGCACGAGTTTAACACGCCAATGACATCCATTCTGGGATTTGCTTCGATTATGGCCAAAGACCTGATTGTAGATCCGGTAATTCAAAAAGGATTTTCCATGAATATTTTAAACTCGGCCAGTCGTTTACAAAGAGTGGTCGACAGTTTTACATATTATTCACATTTGCTGATTAAACTGTCTTCAAATTGCGAGGTTTGTTTTTCCAGGTCATTTTTTTTGAGAAATCCGGATCAAATACTAAAACTCGTCATCCATGATTTGCAGCACAGTTTCAGCAGGAAAATAAAATATACCGTGAGCTCTGGTATTGTGCGCTGCAATGAAACAAATTTTTACAAGCTGATATTTTATATTCTTGAAAACGCATTAAAATTTTCAAAAAGCAAATCAGCGGTAGTGGTGGAGTCATACAACTCGGGCGAACAATACCATATCGTTATTTATAATGAAGGTTCCGGGTTTGATATGGATCAACTGAAATACCTTGGAGTTTTTGCTCCGATGGACTATGATGTCCATAACCAGCAGGGGATTGGAATGGGACTTGCCATAGCGCAGACTCTTTTAAAAATTTATGACGGAGATATCAATATTCTGTCAAAAAAGAATAGATATACCAAAATAGAAATTATTTTAAAAACAAATTTAAAAGTCTATAATAACAATACGGATCAAATATTTTCAAATGTACGCGACTTTCGACAGTATCTTCCCGCTTGATTTTTTATATAAAAAAAGTTCTGGGCAATTTATTGGAGAAACATTTTCTCAAATTCTGTACCGGATACCGGTTTACCAAAGAAATGTCCCTGCCAGGAAAGGCATCCATGCTCTTTTAGGAGATCTCTTTGTTCAATGGTTTCGACTCCCTCGGCAATGACATCCAGCAATAAAATTTTGCCAAGACCGATGATCGTTTGCACGATAAGAGCATCGGTGGTACTTATTGACATATTTTGAACAAATGATTTGTCAATCTTGAGTTGATTTAAAGGGAGACGGGAAAGGTAGGATAATGATGAATAGCCCGTGCCAAAGTCATCCATGGAAAAATGGACGCCCAGATCTTTGAGCTCCTTCATTCGTTGAATGGTTTCGTCTATGTCTTCCAGAAGTACGCTTTCAGTTAGTTCCAGTTTGAGTTTCTCCGGGTTGATGCCTGTTTTTTTTATGATACCTGTTACTCTGCCAACAAAATCATTTTGTCGAAATTGTTTGGCGCTTATATTAACCGCAAGTTGCAACAGTCCGAGTCTGGCATCCATCTCCCAGCTTTTCAATTGCCTGCAGGCCGCCTCTAAAACCCAATAACCGATGGGAACGATTAATCCCGTTTCTTCGGCCAGCGGAATAAATTGAACCGGAAGAATATAACCTCGTTCCGGATGTTCCCATCTGAGAAGGACTTCGGCTCCTGAAATATGGTCATTGTGGTTTACCTGAATTTGGAAAAAAAGTTTAAACTGGTTTTTGGCGAGCGCAAGACCAAGTTCCTTCTCAAAGGCAATATTAACTTCCATGGCAGCATGCGTTTCCGGATCAAAAAAACGAAGCGTATTGCGTCCTGAACGTTTGGCCTGATACATGGCTGTATCTGCCTGCTTTAGAAGTTCATCCTGACTGTTTGTTTTTCCAAAAAATAATGCAATTCCAATACTGGGCGAGCTGTGATATTCAAATCCTCCCAATGAAAAGGGACGATTGATGACGATGCGAATTTTTTCAGCGAGGATTTCCGCCTGTAGTATGCCCCACTCTTTTTCCGGGTGCAGGTTGTTTAAAATAATTACAAATTCATCTCCTCCGAGACGAGACACCGTATCGTCGGATCGCACACATTCCTGAAGACGCTGCGCCGTTTGAATCAACAGTTGGTCGCCTTTCTCATGTCCCTGCGTATCATTCAGGTTTTTAAATTTATCAAGATCAATAAACAGTATGGCTCCATGATGTCGATTTCGCTCACTTGCTGCCAAGGCTTGCTTCAGCCGGTCCTGAAGCAGGCGGCGGTTTGGCAACCGGGTAAGCGGATCAAAAAATGCAAGGTTATGAATGGTTTGTTCGGCTTGTTTGCGTTCTATGGCAATTGCGGCAATATATCCTGCTTCTTTCATTAACTTTAAGTCAGTATGGCCTGGATGTCCTGGTTCTCTTCGGTAAATGGCGAAGGCTCCGAGAATTTTACCGATGGAATCATATATTGGCTCTGACCAGCATGAAACAAGATCAAACCGGGCGGCCAACTCCCTGTAATTTATCCAGTAGGGATGAGAACGAACATCATCTACAATTACCGTTTCTCCACGCCAGACTGCGGTTCCGCATGATCCATTTCCGTTCCCAATTTCAAGTCCATCAATGGCTTTGCAATATTCTTCCGGAAGATGGGGGGCTGATACAACTTTTAAATGTTTACCGTCAGAATCAATCAACATAATACTCACCAATAGTCCAGGTCGAAACTTCTCTGTCTGCGAAGCCACCAGATCCAGAATTTGATGGAGCGGTTCATTATTTGCAAGTTTTTCAAACACGCGCAATCGTGTTTCTTCGAGAGCCTCATGTTGTTTTAAATCAGTAATATCGCGTCCAAAGGCCAAAGCGCCAATAATTTTACCGGTATTGTCCGTCTCGGCAACAAAAAAAATATGATGAGTTCGCAGATCACCGGCAGGATTTAGCAATGATATTTCAACCTGATCCCGTTCCCCGGTGCTTATTACCTTTCGCAAAATATTCTCGTAATTTTCAATACCGGTAATACCACTATTCTGGTTTTCTGAAGGTTTTTTGCCAATCAGAGAATACGGGGATACATTTACTGTTTTTCCCATGGCATGATTGGCATAAACCGCCCGACATTCTTTGTCGTAGCGGATAATGTTGTCCGGAGAGCTTTCTGCAAGGGAGCGAAATTCATTCTCCTGCTTTTGCAGCAACTGTTCCATTTGTTTTCGCCCAGATATGTCGCGGACAACTGCTTGAAGAACTCTTTTCCCGTCCAATATCAATGAGCTCAAGAGGACTTCTGCCGGAAAGGTTTTTCCGGAATCAACGCGTCTGTGAATCCATTCAAAACGAAGACTTCCTTCTTCCAGCGCTTTCTCAATGTGTTGATTGGCCAACAACAAGGAATTTGCCCCTCCGGGTTGTTCTGGAGGAGATAAATCTTTAGGGCGGCAATTGCAAAATTCCTCGATGGTCAGGCATCCAAACATAGATAATGTCGCCGTATTGCAGTCAAAGAAACCTTTTTCTGTCAGCAACATTACAGCATCGCTTGTTGAATTATATAATGTTCGAAATTTGGCTTCAGAACGGCTCAGGATTTCTTCGCGAAGGATGCCGTTCAGTCGAAGCAAAATATTTTCTTTAAAAGCAAGGTTGGTACGTCGTCCAATCAAACTGGTAAGAACAAGATAAATGATTACCATTAAACCCATAGCAAAAGAGAGTTCCCCTCCTTCGATAAACAGGCGGAGACCAAGGGTTCCCATTAGGGGGATGGAAAATAATAATACAGAGATAAAATCTATAGACATCGAAGTGATGACGCCGGCAGTCAACCCGGCAAAAGCCAGAGACATAAATGCCTGATGAGGAATGTCATTTGGAGGAAACATCATAATACACGAGATTGTCCATCCCAGGGAACTGGCTGCCATTCCCGCCCGAAATCTTATCAGCCATTTCCGGTCATCCGCTTTGGAAGTGCGGCCGTAAGATAAAAAGATAAATATGCGGCCACTGGTAATAACGGCCTGGATAAAAATCCATTTCAGGATAACGGAATGAGATATCACATCCCATACTATACCTGCAAGGATAACAGTAATTAATATATTGGCAGTCAGGGGAGACAGCGCTCCTTCATATAAATATCGTACCTGATCGCGGCGAATGGCCTCAGTTTCACGGGGGTTGGGGAGGATGTTTTCGGATTTCATTGCGGAGGTCTCTGGAGAATGGAAACTGTTTTTTTTCCTGTTAGTCGCCGTCAAATAAATAAATATTCTGCTTTTGCTTTACGCAATTAGGGCAACCTGTAAAATGCCAAGCGATGAACTTTACGGGAGAAAAAGATTTAACCCACGGTAAAAAAATATCCTTTGCAGATACGGACGACTGGGGAAAAACATGTTATGGAGTATCGTTTAATACAGATTATCAATACAATGTCACAGGAGTGGAGCTTTATTCCATAAAAAATGGAATTGTTCGCTGGAACTACAAAGACGGCATTACATACAGCCAGGCATGGGAGTCCGCCGCAGAAAAACTCGGGGTGGGGATGAATTCCCATCTGTCAGCCCAGCTAATTGGGGATAAAAAAGATATGCAAAATATATTTAACATTATGCTTGAAATCATAATGAACAAACTTTCTATCAACATCAACAACAGCAGCCAAAATCCTCTTTCGCATTACCTGAAAGAGAGTCTTCAAAAAATACTTGTGGAAAAAAAAGGACTGCGCCTGGATCGTTCTTTTTTAAAAATATTATGAAAAGTGTTTTATTGATCGGAGCTACCGGTCTTGTTGGTTCCCATTGCCTTGAAGTTTTATTAGATCAAAAATGGGTGGGTATGGTTACCATACTGACGCGAAATGATCCAGGTATCAAGCATAAAAAGCTGGTTTGCGAAATTGTTGATTTTGAAAATATTGAAAAATATAAAAAAAGAATTAAATGTGACGCGATGATATCGACATTTGGGACAACCATAAAAATGGCAGGCTATAATAAAGAAATATTTTATAAATGGGATGTTGGCATTCCCTTGTCTGTGGCGGCCATTGCCTTTGAAAATGGATGCAAACATTTCCTATTTGTAAGCGCCGCCGGGGTAAGCGAAAAATCTCCTTTTTTTTATTCAAAATGCAAGGGGACAATGGAAAAACTTTCGCAGAAAATTGGCTTTCCATGCGTTGATATTTTTCAACCGTCGTTCCTGACCGGCGAGCGAAAAGAAAAAAGAACCGGTGAAAAAATATTTTCAATAATAATGCCTTTTTTAAAGATATTATTTATTGGTCCGCTGAAAAAATACAATCCAGTAGAGGCAAAACAGGTGGCTCATGCCATCGTCAAGGAGGCTGAAAATCCAAAACCAGGGGTACACAGGCACACCTGGAAAGAATTAAAATCTCAGGGGCGGCTTCTGGCCAATTAAACCAAGTTCCTGGAAAAGAAGCGCATACCGGTCAAAATAATTTTTCTCCTGTTTGATGATATTTTTTCGGTTTCTGTTTATTCTAAAGTAAAATGGATATAAAAAAACCGGTAACGGGAAATCTGTGCCAAAGAGCAATCTGTCTTTGATTGCGGGATGGCTTTGCAAAAAAGGAATAATCCCGGAACGGGTAAGCAAAGTCAATGCCGAAATATCAAGATAAAAATTCGGATAACGCGCGATTAAATTCAGAATAATTTTTTTGTATGGTTCAAAAAATATCAGCCCGCCGGAACATCCGTGAGCCGCAATCAAGGTAACTCCTTCATCCAGAGCCATCCTGAATCGGTCGGGATGTCCATAGGATTGATTGAGCGGTCTCAGGGCAAATTCAAATCCGCTGTGAGTGAGAAGGGGGATATTCTTTTGAGCAAGCAGTTTGTAAAATTTTTTGAAATTTTTATTGTCTGGCGCAAACCCCTGCGTGTTGGGCAGAACTTTTATCAAAGCGGCTTTTCTGGCTGCAGCCTTCTCCAGCTCCCTGATTGCGTCTTTTCGCGCCGGATTAATCGAGGCTCCAAACAGCAGGTTTTTTTTTCGGCGAATAGAATCATACACATAATCATTGGCGATCATAAAGTCTGTTTTAAGCTCGTCAAGATTGCCTCGTGTGTCATAAACTCCGTCAAGACCAAAAACAATACCATTTTTTGCAAACCTTGACTGGCCAATTTGATCGTTAATCAGCATAAAATATTTTTCGTTAAAATCAATATCATTTAAATTCAGTCCGTGATAATTAGAAATATATCTATATGATAAATTCCGTATAAATGATTTTTTTACAATATTTTTGTATTTTAGGGAATTTTTGGAAGGAAGAGCCATCGCATGAATGTGGCAATCGGTTAGAATTCGCTGTCGCATGATTTTGTCTTATGTAAGGGATTCAAGGTACAACAAAATAGCGGGACGATCAATTTTTTTAATATACCGACAAGCTGAAAAAAATATGGTATCCATCAATGCTTTCTTCGCGTGTGCATTTTTGCCAATTTATTGGAATATTAATTTTTTGGTTTTTGCAGATAATAAACAATCCGGTGATCGACGCTCAGACGCTAAATGCAGGAAATTCTGAAAAAACAAGCTACAGTATGAGTAGATATTTAGACTTCTATGAGGATAAATCCGGCAATAAAACAATCGAAGATATTATTAAATCGCCAGAAAATTTATTCCATAAAAATACCTCAGAGTATCCGGCCTTTGGGTTTAGTAAATCTGCCTTTTGGGGAAAATTTTCCTGGAGCGGAGGAAAAAAGGATTCCAAATGGTATCTTGTTTTTGACTATTCTATGCTCGAAACAGTAGAGCTTTATATGCAAGACCCTCTTACCGGCAGCATCGAAAAGCGCATCAATGGCAATAGTGTCCCGTTATACAACAAAACCATAAAACACAGAAAAGCCGTATTTCCATTGAATTCTCCGGAAAATAAAATCCAGAATATATATTTCAAAGTGAAATCTCGCGATACCGTCGAAATCCCGCTTCTTTTATTTACAAATGATGCATTTTATGAAGTAGAAAACCGGAATTTGTTTTTTTCAGGATTATATTATGGAATTATTCTGGTGATGATTATTTATAATTTTTTCCTTTATTTGTCGCTTCGCGATATTGCTTACCTGCATTACGTTGTTATGATATTTTCGTATGGGCTGGCTCAGGCGGGAATGGATGGTTTTTTATACCAGTACTTGTTTCCAGAAAACGGGAGCATGGCAAATACAGTACGTATTATTTTGGCCAATGTTACCATATTTTTTGGAGTAAAATTTTCGGAAAGTTTTCTGGACTTAAAGAAAAGAATTCCCGGAATAAAAAATATTTTGCTGCTGTTTTATACTGGAACAATGCTAAATGCCGTTTTAACCATTCTAAACTTTTTTATGGCTGCCCGGATTTTATTTGTATTCATGTTTTTGTCTACCTTTATGTTCCTTTATTTGTCAATCAGGTTATATAATAAATATCCGCCGATCAGACTTTATTTTTTTGCCTGGTTTATGTTTATTCTTGGGACTTTATTGTGGTCTTTGAAGCTGTTTCATCTTTACGTGCCGGGTTTTATTTTCTCCTTGCAGTTTGGATCTGCCGTAGAGGTGACATTGCTTTCCTTTGCCCTTGGGAGCAGAATTAACCTGATGAATGCTGAAAAAGAAACTATGAAAATCGAAGCGTTAAAACAAAAACAGCTCATGGAAAAAAACAGATTTCAAATGAAACTGTTTCAGAAAAGAACCGAGGGTATTGAAAAAGAATTGCAGTTGGCAAGAGAAATTCAAATCAGCATGATACCGCTTAATTCCGGGTTTGAGAACATACATGGTTTATACCTCCCCATGGATAAAATTGGCGGCGATTTTTATGATTTAATTCCCCTTGGAGAAGGAAAGATCGGAATATTTATCAGCGACGTTTCCGGACACGGAATTCCAGCCGCATTAATTACGGTTATGCTGCGAACCATGATTCTAAACTCTGTAAACGAAAAACGAATCGAAAAAAAAATGTCGATGCTTTTAGAACCGGAAAAGTTTATGGTGCATTTAAACAATTATTTGTATGGGCATCTTCAGGGGAATTTTGTAACAGCATTTTACGGCGTATATGATATTCTGGAGAGGACTATGAAGTATACAAGCGCCGCGCATCCACCCGGGATATGGTTGTCCGTCAAGAGCGACAAAGAGGGTGAGAATAATGTTGCTTTAAGTTTTATGGATGTCAGCCCGCAGATGCCCCCTTTGGGCGTGTTTCGTCTCGATCCGAAAAGAAATAATATTGTTGTAAAAAACCTTTCTCTTGCAACGTCGGATCGCGTAATATTGTATACAGATGGACTGATGGATAATATAGGATACGATTATTTGAATTTTAAAGATGGCGTAAGCTCTTTTAAAGGCACAATATTGTACGATATTTTTCAACAGTCAAAAAATATGGATTTAAAAACAATTCTGGAACAACTCAGCGTTCAACTTCTTTTGACCACAGAAGCTTCTTCCCTGTGCGATGATGTATGTGTGCTGGTGTTGGAGGCTAATAGATGAAAAGCAAATCAACTGAAAATAAAGGATATTTTGATCAGCTTTCCAAAGATTGGGATCAAAATTCCATGAGGCATCAAATTGCCCTGAATGTGGCGCGAAGTATTCATAAAAATGTTTCTTTAAAAAAAGATTCGGTGATGCTGGATTTTGGATGCGGAACGGGGCTTGTTTCTTTTTTCTTCTATCCGAAACTAAAAAGACTGGATGGAGTTGACACTTCGATCGGAATGGTTGAAGAATTTAATAAAAAAGCAAAAAAAGAAACATTTGAGAATGCCGGCGCCAGAGTTTTTAATATGGAAAATGAAGTATTGCCTGTTAAAGAATATGACGTAATCGTCAGCTCTATGGTTTTTCATCATATAAAATCGCCGACACAGCTTTTAAAAAAATTGCATGAGGCTTTAAAACCCGGAGGCGTTCTTGCTATCGCCGATCTCGATGAAGAGGATGGTACATTTCATCCTGCTGAGGCCGAAAGCGTTCATCATAATGGATTTTCAAGAAAACAAATATCACAATGGTTTGCCGGTGCAGGATATCAATCTGTTGCTCTGGAAACTGTTATGAATTTCAACAGGGAAGGGCATGAATATTCCATTTTTCTTTGTCGGGGAAGCAAATAGCAGTATTTTCAGGAAAAAATATGTCAGGGGCGGATATGGAGACAAATAAATTGGATCGGTCAAAACTGGACAGCTTAAGCGATGAGATAAAAAATTATATTTATTTTCTGGAACAGTACAAAACTCTCGTTGATGAAAGCAATATTGTTTCCAAAACAGACCCGGAAGGTATAATTACATATGTTAATAAAAAATTCTCTGAAATTTCCGGGTATTCTGCTTATGAGTTAATTGGCAAAAATCACAACATTATTCGCCACCCGGAAACTCCGTCGCGCGTATTCAAGACCATGTGGGAAACCATTTCAAACAAGAAAACATGGCATGGAATGGTTAAAAATCGCAAAAAAGATGGAGGTTATTATATTGTGGAGGCCACGATTATTCCGGTTATAGATCTGGCCGGAAACATCACCGAATATATTGCCATCCGGCAGGATATTACGCGCCTCGTTGATCAACGCAGACAGATCCGAAAGCAAACTACGGATGCCATGACGGGTTATGCAAATTTCAACAAACTCACCGAAGACATCGAATTGTCTGAAAACAAGGTTCTGATTCTCGTGAACATCGATATGTTTAATGCAATAATTGATTTTTACGGAGAGAGTATTTCCAACAATGTGGTTAAAGAAGTCGCCGATAAGATTTACAAAATTAAAGAAAAAGGGTTTCGTAATTTTAAATTATATAAGCTTGTCGGGGATGAATATGTGCTTTTTTCACCTGAAAAAATGGATACTCCGGAACTGGAAGAAACAGTTCAATCCTTATTTTACGACATCATGAAAGACAGTCTTGTCGTTATGAAAAATATTGAAATTCATTATGCAGTCAGCGTCGGGGTTTATCATGGAACCGACCTGAGCCCGCTCAACAAGGCAAGGATCGCTCTGAAACAAGCCAGGGAAAGCAAGAAAGGGTATTATATATACGATGAAAAATTAACCAAAATGCATTACAGGAATTTTAGCGATGTGATGATTCTTAAACAGGCAATAATAGGGAACAAAATTATTCCATATTATCAGCCAATAGTGGACATGAAAACCGGAGAAATCACCAAGTATGAAAGTCTGGTGCGTTTAACGCAGGGTGAAAATGAGATTTTTTTGCCGCGAGAGTTTCTTGGTACGGCCAAACAGTCCAAGCTCTATCCATATATTACAAGCGCAGTTATCAAAAACGTTTTACTGGTGGCTGAAAATTCTGCATACGAATTTTCAATCAATCTGTCTGTGGAGGACATTGTTGACCGGAGAATTAACAAGATGATAATAGATTCTATCAGAAATTATGCGGGAAACAGGAAAAATATTATTTTTGAAATTACGGAATCAGAAAACATTGATGACTTTGAAGAAGTCCAGGATTTTATTAATGAAATTAAAAAATTTGAATGTCAGATTGCCATTGATGATTTTGGATCAGGCTATTCCAATTTTGAATATTTGGCGAGACTGGATATTGATTTTGTAAAAGTGGATGGATCATTGATTCGAAATATGACCAGAGACAACAGCATATATAAAATTGTTCGCGTTATCATGGATTTTGCGCGGGAAATGAAATATAAAACAGTAGCGGAATATACGGAAAGCGAGGAAATTTTTAACCTTGTGAAAAAACTTGGATTTGACTATTGCCAGGGCTACTATATCGGCAAACCGGAGCCATTTGAGTTAACCTCCGGTTAAAATTCCGCGGAGAGTCTGGCTGTTGGCATGGGCAATTTCAACCTCATATTCCCTCCCGGAAAAATCAAAAAGCGTTTTTCCTTCCGGGATGGGAATAATAACTTTTTTGGAGTTTAACAGAGATCCGCACATCTCAGCAGAATTTTTTTTGGATATTCCTTCAATCAGGGCATAATGTTTTTCCCCGATATATTTTTGATTGATGGCCAGGGCAATATTTCTTTGCGTTTCAATTAATTTTTCAAGACGGCTGGATTTAATTTCACCAGGAATATCATCTGGATAGTTTTTGTGGGCAAATGTATGCTCTCTTTCCGAATATGAAAATGTGTAGGCAAAGTCAAATTGACAGATCTCGACTGTATCGAGCGTTTCCTGAAACAGGGAATCAGATTCGCCGCAAAAACCCACTATTATATCGGTTGAAATGCTCACATCGGGAATACGATCGCGAAAGGCTGTTACAAGGCTGATAAATTCCTGCCTTGTGTAGTCCCTTCGCATTTTCTTTAGTATTTCATCGCTGCCTGACTGAAGAGGGATATGAATCTGGTTTCCAATTCTCTTTTCACGAGCGGTCAGCTCAATGATTTCCCTGGGGAAGTCTTGCGGATGAGGGGAGGTGTAATATAAGCGCAGGACATCGGTTTCGTTTAATATGATTTTCAAAAGATCCGCAAAGCCAGTTTGCTCAAAATTGTAGGAATTTACGTTTTGACCCAATAAAACAATGCTCTTCATACCGCAATCTACCAGCGCCCGAATTTCCGTAATAATAGACTTTACCGATCTGGATCGCTCCCTTCCCCTTGTGTAGGGAACGACACAAAATGAACAAAATTTGTCGCATCCGCGCTGAATGGCCACGCTTGCGGCAAGGTTTTCGCGTTTTATTCCGGCATGATTATCAATAGCCGGGATGATATCTTCATAAGTCTCCGTTCGGGACGTTTTGATATAAGCGGTTTGCGTGTTGAGTGTCGTCAGATTCCGTAATTCATCCGGTCCAAGAACAAAATCAACGGGGAGACCTTGCTTGAGTAAATTTTCTCCGAGATTTTGCGCCATACAACCAATTACGGCGACGCGCGTTCCCTTTTTATGCAGGCGCTTCAGGGATTGCAGTCTGTTATAAATTTTTTGCTGTGCATTTTCGCGGACAGAACATGTGTTTATTAAAACGAGTTTTGCTTCATCAGGAGTATCCACTCTTGAGTAATCGGCGTTTTTTAAAATGGTGGCGGCAATCAGGCTGTCATATTCGTTCATCTGGCAGCCATATGTTTCCAGATAATAAGGTATCCCCATGGTTATCCAGGCATATTTTGAGAGACAGGCTTTCAAGATAAATCGATTGACAGTAAAAGTAGGAAATCAAGTTGTAGAAATGGCTTATATAATCCTGACCTATGATTTGATTGAAGATGATTATGATGAAAACAGAGATGACCTTCTGGAAACATTTCTTGAAGACATTGGCTTTGTTTTTGATGTAGAGGGGTTCGAAGTACCCAGCACCATGTTTATTAAAAAATACAACGATGGGGATGACATCAAAAAAATTGAGCAATCCATCGTCCAGTTTTGTGATGATAATGAACTGTTTTTATTTAATCTTGTGGTTGCCGGACCAACCGAGATATCACACTATTACAACATTGAAGAAGGCGACGACGAAGAAGAATAAGCAACCCGGATAAATGATCTGCTGAGCATGGACTGGGCATGAGCTCTAAATTCAATGAGAATGTTGTTTTAGCTGGGCGATATTGCTATTGATTAGTATATTATAATAATCTGATGGAGCGTTTTGTTTATTTTGTAAAGAAAAGAAAACAGGATATCATCATGCTTTCCTTTTTTCTTGTTTTTTTTACAGTAACACAGCAATGGCAAACCAGAAATCTCCTCCAGAAAAGAGTGGATGCTCCGGAGCTAAAGTTGCATTCTATCGATGGAAAAGAATATTCCATCGCAAATTTTCGCGGCAAGCAGGTGGTTTTGTATTTTTTTGCCCCTTGGTGTAGCGTGTGTAAATTAACCTCCGGAAATATTGAAACCCTTCAAAAATATTCCGATCCAAAAAAACTACAGATATTGATTGTTGGATTGGCATATGATGAACCTGCTGAAATAGCTCAATTTCAAAAAAATCATGATCTTACAGCTCCTGTTCTGATTGGAAACGAGGCTCTGGCGAATGCATATCAAATATCAGGCTTTCCCGTTTTTTATTTCATAGACGAGGATGGGAAAATCAAATCCAGTTCCATTGGCTATACAAGTACGCCCGGTTTGTTCTGGCGATCCATGTAAAAGCGTAAAATCCGATAAAATTAACTATTTAAAATTTGAATAACTTCCCGATGCAGGCTTTTTACGCAGGCAACAATACTGTCGCCCGATTCAGGCGGGTTCCCGTAGAAGTCGCTGATGGCGCCGCCGGCGCCTCTAATGACAGGAATCAGCGCCATTTTGTCCCATACAGACATGGCAGGATCAATCATGATCTGGGCTTTCCCTGTGGCAACAAGGTAATATCCAAAACAATCTCCCCAGGTTCTGGAAATTCGGCATTGATCCATCAAACGATCAAAGCCATCGCGTTTTTTATATCTGGAGAAATCTTTATAATCGGTGGTGAGCAAAAGCGCCTCTTTAAGTTCGACCTCTTGAGACATTTGAACAGGTTTGCCATTCAAGAAGGTTTGCTCATTATTGCCCATAAGCACATCATTGGTGGCGGGTAGAAAAATACACCCAAGAACCGGTTTTTCGTTATGGCAAAGGGCAATTAACGTTCCAAAAAGCGGCGCATGGGAAATAAAACTCTTTGTGCCGTCAATTGGATCGATGATCCATTTGTATTGTGCTTCGGGCAGATAATCGCCGCCCTCTTCTCCAATCATTCCATGGTCCGGAAAGGTTTGTTGAATTTGATCTCGAATGTAATTTTCCACTTCCCGGTCGGCAATGGTGACTGGAGATAGATCTTTTTTCAGTTCAATTTCCAGGCTTGTGTCATAATATTTTAATACAATTTTTCTTACTTCCGGTAATATTCTCAAAAGAAAAGATTCAGCTGCCCTTGTTGATTCCACGGGAGCAGTTTTGATATTCGATGCACATTGTCATTTAATATACGAATTGCGCATTTTACTGCGAACTGAGTCAGTACCAAGCTCGTTTACATGGGTGCAGCATAATGTGCATGACACCACAAATAATAGATTATGACTGGATTTGTGAGTGAATCCTCCCATAATTCAACCAACATTTATCCCGATTTTGAAAAGTACGCTATAAGAATTTTTTTGGTCATATCCCTTTTCGGCGGGCTATTTCTTGGATATATAGTTCACTCCATTGATTCCAGCAGCGAATTGAAAAAGCTTACAGCGTTTAGTCCGAATTTACCCACCAGAATATATGATGTCAACGGCCAGATAGTTGCAGAATTATTTCAGCACCAGCGCAAGTTGGTAAGATTGAGCGATATTCCTACGCCGGTTATTGGAACCTTTCTGGCCGTCGAAGATACGAATTTTTACGATCACATTGGTATAGATATTCCGGGAATCATCAGAGCCATGTTTACCAACCTCAGACATTTCCGGGTGGTGCAGGGAGGATCAACAATCACCCAGCAACTTGTCAAAGTGGTGTTTACAAAAGGCGAAAGAAAAATCGGGAGAAAAATATCCGAGGCAATACTGGCGTTACAGGTTGAAAAGGAGTTTTCCAAAGATGAAATTCTGGAGTTTTACTTTAACCAGATTTATTTTGGGCACGGTGCCTATGGAATTGCCAGCGCGTCAGAATTTTATTTTGACAAACCGGTAGAAGAATTGAATCTAATGGAAGGATCCATTCTGGCGGCGCTTCCAAAATCTCCTCATACATATTCGCCTGTTCGAAGCTTTCATGTAGCCTACGAAAAAAACAAGATTATTTTAAAGCGTTTTATAGATCTTGGCTATTTGTCTCGCGAAGAAGCTGACGAAGCGTATGAAAAATTCTGGGATAAATACTGGAACAAGGTAGCGCTCACGCCGGAAACAGCTACGATTTATGGCGAAAAAACAGATCAGGCGCCCTATTTTACGGAGTATATACGGCAGCAATTGATTTCAATGTATGGAGAAAACCGGGTCTATGGTACCGGATTAAATGTATATACAACCGTTAACTTAAAACACCAGAAAATTGCCGAAAAATATCTTCTGCCAAAGCTGTACGAGCAGGAAAGTATTGCCAGAGAATCCAATAACAGCAGTTTTGTAAAAACAAATCTGGAACTTTTTAATTTGTATCAATCCATGCAAAAAATATTAGTCCTTCCGGAAATAAATCGCCAGTATTCGCTGGAAGATGATTTTAGAGAAAAATTTAAATCCGACATTCTCGATGGATATGATTTATTAACCGGGATTTTTCCTGTTTCAGAATTAAACTCATATGCTGTGGATTTTTTTGAAACATCGCGCGAACTAAATACCAATGTAACGGTTCAAGGGGCATTTATTTCCATGGAGCCATCCTCGGGCAGAATTACGGCCATGATTGGAGGCCGGGATTTCAAGGCTTCCGATCAAAACAACAGAGCATTGCAGGCGCGTCGGCAGCCCGGAAGCGCCATGAAACCGTTTGTTTATGGGGCAGCGCTGGAAGACCGCTCCGTACATTATGCAAGTGGATTTATTGATGCTCCGATTATGGATTTACAGCCTGACGGCACATCATTTGCTCCCCAGAATTACGCGGGTGGCTATAAGGGACATATCTTGTTGTATCGGGCTCTGGCTGAATCGCTCAATCTTGTCACGATTCAGGTTTATGATTTGATTGGAGCCGATAAAATTGTGGATTTTGCCAGTCGATTAATGAAAGTGAAAGAAAATCGGTTTAACAAAAATCCTTCTTTGGCGCTTGGATCTTCAGAGTTGACGCCCATGGAGTTGTTGCGCGGATATTCAGTTTTGGGCAATGATGGAAAAGATGTTGAGCCACACGGAATCGTTTATATTGCCGACCGGGATGGAAATATTATTTATGAACCCGAAAAACAAATTTATGAAAAACTCAATAAATTGCAAAATGAGGGCAAGCTTCAAATTGTCGAGCCCGGGGTAGAATTTATATTGCGCAAAATGCTTCAGGGGGTTATGGATCACGGAACAGCGACCGAAGGAGTGCGCGTTAAGGGCGGTTTTAATGGTCCGGCTGCAGGTAAAACAGGCACAACAAGCTCGTGGAATGACGCCTGGTTTGCGGGTTTTACCAAAGACCTTGCCGCTGTTGTATGGATGGGGCTGGATAAAGGTTCTTTGAGTCTGGGTAAACATCAAGCGGGCGGAGTATTATGCGCACCCGTATGGGGGGAGTTTATGAACGAAGTTTATAAATCGGAAAATCGTAAACCGGAGCCATTTAATGATATTCTGCCAAAGGACGTTATTCCGGTTGCTGTATGTACATCCGAGGGGAAATTACCCAACGAGAGTTGCAATCCTCCCCAGGAAACGATGCTTTCCTATGTCCCGGCTCCTTTAAAAATGGCCGATGGAAAACAAAAAATGGTCAAACTGGAAACGTGTGATTGCAATGTGCAAAAAACCATGGGTTTTTTGGATGTACTTCAAGAGGAATCTAAAATATCAGATGAAGAACTTGGGAAGAAAAAGTCTTTTAACAAGAATTTTGGGCAGTGATAAATTTCCTGTATAAAACTATTCGTCCGCTAATATTTCTTCTTTATCCGGAAACTGTGCATGAACTTGCCAGTTTTTGGATTAAAGTCGTCGCGAAACTGCGCAGGCATTCATTCAGCGGAAAAAACAATCTTGAGACAAAACTTTTTTCTCACACAATTTCAGTCCCTGTCGGGATGGCTGCAGGCTTCGATAAAAAAGGGGATCTTGTAAATGGTTTGCGGGCGCTTGACTTTGCTGTGGTAGAAACCGGCACATTTACAAAAAGTTATCAGAAGGGAAACGAGAAACCCAGAGTATTCCGAATCCCGGAACAACAAGCTCTTTTCAATCGAATGGGATTTAATAATCCAGGGATTCAAAAAGGTCTTCAATATCTGGAAAAAGCCCGGCATCCATTTGCTATCAGTATTGGAAAATCCAGAGATACTCCGCTCGAAGACGCTGTTGACGATTATACGGAAATACTGGAAATGATTGAAAATTATCCCAATTTTCGGTTGCGCGAAAGAATAGTGTATATCGCTATAAATGTTTCTTCCCCCAATACTCCAGGTTTAAGAATGCTGCAAAATAAAAAATATATTGCCAGTTTAATTGCCAGATGCCGGCGAGTTACAAAAATACCTTTGCTGATAAAATTCTCCCCGGACTTTACTGATTTCAGAGAGTATGAAGATATCCTCAAGTCTGCAATAAAATCCGGAGTACACGGGGTTATTGTTACAAATACTACGTCTGATGAAAACATTGTAACTTGTGTCCCGGATAAAATCAGAAACAGGGGAGGCGGGCTTTCCGGATATCCGCTAAAAATGAAATCCGGGGAATATTTAAAGCGTACCCTGAGAATATGCAAAGGAAAAATTCCTGTAATTTCATCAGGAGGAGTCATGGAGCCGGAGGATGTCTGGAAAAGATTGGAAATGGGAGCATCTCTTGTGCAAATATATACCGGATTTATTTATAACGGCCCCGGATTCGCAGCCCAGTGTGCTGATTATGTTCAAAAGAAAATTCTCGAAAAAGGTTTTAAAAGTTTTGCTGAATATCAGTTGAGTTTGAGAGGAACTCGAAATTCAGCCAAAATGATGTAAATTGGCGCGTTTTATTGTCTGCGGATGAAAATATCCGACTCTTGCCACAACTTGTTCCTTTGAGGTAAATCACAAAGGTCTGGATCAAGGTCGTTGGTAAATCGGTCGATGATATAGGCAACAATGAGAAAAACGCTTTTTAAAGGCTTGCTTTTTTTGTTTTCCTGTACGGCAATATTCTCACAGCAATCGGGGATTGTCCAGGAAGTTTTACCCGAAAATGTACTTGCTTTTCCTTTTGGCAGCGAGGACTACAAAAGTAAAATTTACATGGGTCTTGAATCCTCCCGGATCTGGTCCCAGGAAAAAATAGCGTCCTGGGCCCAAAGTAATGGATTTTCCGTAACACAGGACGCGCCGGATGGCGGTTATCAGTATCAACGTGGAATAATATTTCATTCTCCCGGTTTGGGCTTTGTGCTTTCGGCTCCCGTAACAATGAGGGGAGAACGGCAGAGTCGGGGATGGAAGCTGGCGCTTGATTTTGGCTTTCTTTTTTCCTCACCCGATGAAGAGGTCTTGTCATCCGATTTTAAATATTATCAAAATATTCTTCGTTTTGAGATATGGATCGACAAAATATATTTTCAAACCATAGAAATTGGATATGGAGTAACCAGGTCATTGCCTGTAGAAATTGAAATTCCCTATATTCACGACGAATCGGGAAAATTAAATATTGAGCTGCGGATGAAAAACCACCCTGCAAATTTCGGGATACTCTACGATGCTTTTTTAACGCTCTGATATCAGGCGCTTTTATTCTCATCTTTGACTTTTTTAACTTTTGGTATCAATACAAGTCTTTCTTTGTACATCCCGCAGTTGCTGCACACCCGGTGAGGTAATCCAAAAGTACCGCAATTTGGACATGGTCTTAAGTTGGGTTTACCAAGAGCATGATGTGCACGACGGCTTAATTTTCTCGATCGGGATGTTTTCCTTTTAGGTACGGCCATTAGTCAGTTTTCGTATTTAAGACATTCTGTCAATGAAGTCTGCGCACAAAGCTCTGAAAATTTTCAGGCGGCATGGAGGTAGTAGAGCGCGGTCGCGCCGCTGACATTAAAAGTGGCAGGAAAAATATAAAAATTTCCCTGTTTGGATAAAAAAGCAATTTTTTTTATTTTTTTTCGTAAAGGGGTGAAAAAAAACCGGAAAAAGCATAAAGTCTTGAGTAGACGCGCTATGGGCGTCTAAAACAATTTTTTAAGGAGGTTCTTATGAATCACAAAAAAGAACGTATTTTGGCTATTGCGGCGCAACAAAAGGATAAAGATAAGTTATATTTGGTTTTTTTAACAATAGTTTATCCATTGCTTGTAATCGCTTTTATAGGCGGTATTCTTTCAGTTTTAACAAACTGTCAGGCAAAACCAGCAAAGGCTGAAAAATCAAAAAGCGGGGTTCACGAAATTGTTCTCAAAAGTATTTCCATTTTGCCGGATTTATCTTCGATTCCGGCGGGAATGGTCAGCTCGTTTTCGGCCAATGGCATATATTCGGATGATTCTGTTCTCGATATTTCTGATCAGGTTCAATGGTTCTCCGGGAATGAGGCCGTATCGGTGGTGGATGCAAATGGCGTCGCATCGGGACTCATCCCGGGGCATGCTACAATTTCTGCTTCTCTTGATGGAGTCGTTTCCAATGCGGTAGACTTGACTGTTACGACGCCAATTCTGGCTTCGATATCGGTTTCCCCATTATCGGCAAACCTGCAAATGGGACTTTCTTTGCAATTTACCGCATCGGGAATCATGACTGACGGATCTGTGGCTATTCTGGACAATCTTTCATGGGCTTCAGGAGACAGCTCCATTGCAATGGTGGATGTCAGCGGATTGGTAACAGGTGTAAATACCGGAACAACGTATGTGGCAGCATCGATGAGTGGAGTGACATCGAATATGGCGGCTATAACAATACTATTACCGCAAACTGCCCCCGTTGCCAATGCAGGTGGCGGCAAAAATGCTTCGACGGGTTCGCTGGTTACTCTGGACGGAAGCGCCAGCTATGATGTAAACGGCGACCCTTTGGTCTACACATGGTCGGCAGTTTCTGTTCCAGCCGGCAGTCTTGCCGCGCTTTCCAGCTCAGGGATAGTTCATCCGACATTTATTGCAGATGTAACCGGAACCTATATATGGAGTCTTGTGGTAAATGATGGATTTGTGGATAGTTTGCCTTCCACCGTTGCCATTGCCGTCTATCCAGCCTGTGGATCGCCATTGGTCATCAGCCAGATTTACGGCGGAGGTGGAAATTCAGGCGCTACCTACAATCAGGACTTTATTGAACTGCACAATCGTAGTGTTGATTCGGCAGATACGGGCGCATGGTCGCTTCAATACGCCAGCGCGGCCGGTACATCCTGGACATTGGTGAATCTTTCGGGCGTAATTGCCCCTGGCGGATACTATTTAATTGGCCTTGCAGGCGGAGCCAACGGGGTTGCCCTTCCTGCGCCTGATTTTACGGGTACAGTCAATATGGCGGCATCCAGCGGAAAAGTTGCGCTGGTGAACAGTCAGGCTGCAATAACTTCCTGTGGGCAATCCGGAGTTCTGGATCTTGCCGGTTATGGAACTGCCAACTGCTGGGAGGGAACAGCGGCTGCCGGCAGTCCCTCTGCAACCGCCTCGTTAACGCGAAATAACGCGGCTTGCGATGATACAAATAACAATGTTTCGGATTTTACGGTCGGTGCGCCGCAGCCCCGAAATTCTCTTTCGCCGGTTTATTTCTGCGGCTGCCTGTAAGGCAGGCGTTGCCGCGTTCAGCCGATTCCCGGTGGCAATTTTTTGGGACTCTTGATGCGCAATTGCTTATTTACGCTCATGCGTCCAAAGACAACCTCAATATTGCTCCGGGATACCCCAAATTCCCTTGCAAGGAATTTAACCATGCGATCGGTTGCCTTGCCATTCTCCGGAGAGGCTGTAACGCTTACTTTTAGTTGATTTCCCTGAACGGCGCAAATGGCGTTTTGTCTGGCAGATGGTTTGCCGAGAATATTCAGTATTAAAACGTCTTTATCCCAGGAGAAAAATGAATTTTGAACGGAACTCACTATTTGGTCAACTTTTTGATTTTTATGGTCAGCATGGGTCATTTGCTATAATCTAATAATATTAACATTTTGATGTCAATTTATTTCTGGAAGTTTTATACTTTAGCAGCAAATTTGTTACAAGTTTTTAGTATTTTTTTGCTATTCAGGAACGGTAATCTCGTTCCGAAAAATTGATTTAAGGAGATTATATGTCGCATAAAGGTTTGGTTAGTCTGGGAATTCTTGCTGTTACGGCCGCTCTCGTTTCTTCTGGATGCGGGCATTGGTGCCACAGGCATCATGGCATGAGCCAGGAAAAGCTGGATAAAATTGAAAAACACATTGCTTCAAAGCTTGATTTAAACAAGGATCAAAAGGAAAAATTTTCCGTGATAATGAAAAGATTCTCGGAAAAATTGCCCCAGATGAAGACCCATCGCGAAAAAATGACCGATGTTTTAATTACCCAGTTTGGAAGCGAAAAGTTTGATTCAGTTGCGCTAAATTCAGAAATGGATGCTGCCGCAAAAGATTTTACCGATGTACGAAAATTAATGGTACAATCGGTTGCTGATTTTTATCAGATTCTTGATCCAGAACAAAGAAAAAAAGCAGCCGATATTATGAAAAAATATCGCGAGTGCTTCGGAAAATAAGAAAGAGTCACTTCTTTGAACCTGGGCAGGCACGTCAGCTTTTGCCCAGGTTTGTGCGTTTGCCGTATTATTGCCAAGAGTCTGGGCATGAACTTTTATATTCACGTCAAAGTGCATTAAGTGCGTGGTTTTGCGGCGCGAAGCGCCCCAAAACCACGCCAATTCAAATCATTCAGACTGAATTTCGAGTTCCCGCCTGAACTCCAAATGATTTCATAAATTCAGTAGACGCAATACTTTCCATTTTTTTTTATTCCTCATTATGTCTAAAATAAAAGTTGGAATAAATGGATTTGGCCGAATTGGCAGAAATGTGTACAAGGCGGCTTTTGATCATCCGGAAATTGAAATCGTTGTTGTAAATGATTTAACCGACAGTAAAACACTGGCGCATCTTTTAAAATACGATTCGGTTTTTGGTCCATGGAATAAGGAAATTCACGTTGAAGGCGATTCGATAAAAGTAGACGGCAGAACATTAAAAGTAAGCAGTTGTTCTGATCTGGAAAAATTAATGTGGAAAGATTACGGCGTTGACATTGTCGTTGAATCCACCGGTATTTTTACAGACGCTGTCAAAGCCCGCAAGCATATTGACTTTGGCGGAGCAAAGAAAGTATTGATTTCAGCGCCTGCAAAAAACGAAGATATTACCATTTGCATGGGCGTAAATGATGATAAATACGAAAAAAATAAACATGCTATCGTATCCAATGCTTCGTGTACCACCAATTGTCTTGCTCCAGTCGCCAAGGCATTACATAGCGCCTTTGTGATAAAACGGGGTTTAATGACGACGATTCATAGTTTTACCAACGATCAACGCATCCTGGATTTGCCGCACAGCGATTTGCGGCGTGCTCGCGCGGCATCGGTTTCCATGATTCCTACCACAACGGGAGCCGCAAAAGCGGTTGGTCTTGTGTTGCCCGAATTAAAGGGAAAGCTGGATGGCATGGCCATCCGGGTTCCCACACCCAATGTTTCGGTGATTGACCTTGTGGTGGAAACCGAAAAATCGACAACAAAGGAAGAAGTCAATAAAGTTTTGAAAGACAGCGCGCTTGGAAAGTTAAAAGGAATTTTGGCGTTTTCCGAAGATGAGCTTGTATCGCGCGACTTTCTGGGCGATGCCCATTCGTCGATTGTGGATGGACTTTGCACGGCGGTGATGCAGGGCAATATGATAAAAGTCATTTCCTGGTATGACAACGAATGGGGTTATTCCAACCGCGTCGTTGATGCCGTCATGCTTTTGGCAAAATAAATTCCAATCAGCAGGGGCTTGACGCGCCCCTGCGGCCGAGCCACGGTCTCGGCCTGCCCCCCGTATTATTTCTTTTACACATTTTTTTCTTCCGGCAGGAGTTCATCTGATTCGCTCAGAACTTGTCCAAACTGCGATATAGCTACCAAATTTTATTACCGATTGCTTTAAAGCGTAAATTTCTTTCCGGACGTATCCTGTCCCATCCGAAATGATGATCTCTCTCAAGAAATTTTAGCTGTTCGTAAGGTCAGTACATATGTCACAATAAATAATTCTGGATTTGAAGGGAACTTTTGTCTTTGGGGTATTCGAAAATCTCGCCGGTAGGGGTGTGATATAATTTTAATTGAATCGTATTTTGAGGAAAAACATCTTTCAGGGTATTGCCATATATATTCATGGGAATTTCGTATGCGTTTACAAGAAACTTCGCGAATTCGGCTGGAGATAAATGAGATGGTCTGACATTTGTTTTGTAGTCAATAATGTGTATTGTTCCGGAATTGTCTTTTAAAACCAGATCAATATAGCCCACAATAATTTGTTTTTGCAGGCCTTCCATCTCGGGAAGTTGCGAAAATGGAATTTCTTTGCCGATAATTTGTGAATTTTTAATTAGCTCAAACAAGCGGCTATTTCTGTAGATTTCCGCAAGTTCTTCAGCATATTTTTTCAAGGCAGATTTGCCTTCGCCGTCTGACGCGTGTTCAAAATAAATTGCGTTCAAAACGGTTTCTGTAATGACGGGGTTATAAAGATCGATCCATTCAAAGACGCTGTGCGCAATAATTCCTCGTTCCATGGCGTCATGGGCGCCGTTTAAACGCAAGGCAGCCTGAAAAAAATGATCGTGACCGTGATCGCCCGTATTATTTTCGATTTCACCGGCAATCAACAAATCTTCTGATTCCTTGGGTAAAAATTCCGGGGGTAAAAATTCCGGTTGATTTTCACGGTTTAACTTTTTTAATATGGAGGTCCCGCTCACAAATTTATAGGAGGGCGGCATATTCGCAGTATTTATTTTCACATTCGTCTTTTGACCGGGTTTCGGAAAAATAAATGGATTTGCTTCTTCATCCTTTTCCTCAAGAACAGGATTGTATTTTTGAAGAAAATATGTTGCCCTTTCAGCGGTGTCCCTGGTGGAGGGATCATACGAAATTTCAGTCCATTGATCTGAAGCCTGCTCCAGATTTTTTTTCAAATGAAATTTATGCTCAAGGGTTTCGATTAAAATACTGTAAATAGAATTTCCGCTTTTAGGCGGCGGGTACAACGGCAGATACAGTCTTTCTTTTGCACGGGTCATCGCCACATAAACCAGACGAATCTGTTCTGCTGCATTTTTTTTGTTGATGAAGCTTTGAGCATCTTCCATCGAAATATGATGGAACGACAGGTCGTTTTGATATTGGAAAATTACGCCAGATTGTTCCGGAAGCGATTCAATGTATAAACCGGACTTGTGGTTTTTCCTTGAGTAAGTCAAATCAGGCATAAAAATGACATCAAACTCAAGACCTTTGCATTTATGATAGCTCATAATCTGCACCACGCCGCTGTTGTTAAATGTCTCCGCAGGCTCGTCGACTTCCGGGATATTTTCCAGTTGGTCAACTTCCTCCATAAAGAATTTGATTTTTTTTGAGAAAGAAGAAAAAGACATGGAATCTGTCATTGCCGCCAGATCGATAATCCGATCTATGCTTTCCCGGATAATTTCGGAGTTGGAAAGCAAACTTGTGAAAGGCAAAAAATCCATGTTCTCAAAAATATACCATAGCATGGAACTTATGGAGCTGTTCTGCGCCAATCCAAGCGCGGTCTGAAAAGCAGCCATTGCAGTTTGTACCCGCTTCCCGGAGTCATTAGAAAACAAACCCTCCGGAAATAAATCAGGATGGAATGCGCCGCTTTTCAGAAAGCTGTTTGCCAGACCGCTGGAAAATATTTTATGTACCTCCATGTCTGTAAAACCTCCCACGGGCGATCTCAGGAAACCGCCAAGAGAAAGGGTGTCGGCCTTGTTATATAAAACATTTAAGAAAAGCATTAAATATTTTTTGGTTAAATTCTCTCCATAGTATCTTCGTCCAAGAAGTTGACAGGGTATTTTTTTTCGTCCCAGCTCTTCAACGTAGGGTTGCAAATTGTCTTTCATGCTTAAAAACAATACACATATGGATATATCCTGTCTGGCATTCCTTGTTTTCTCAATTTCATCGGCAAGCCATACGGCTTCCTGTTTTCTGAGAGTGCGCGCTTTTTTTTTCTCCCCCTTGTTTTCCTGTTCTGCGCCCTGTTCTGAAAAAACGCTGATATATACTCCGGGCTCAGGCATTTTCTGCGGAAGCGCTCCCGCGATCAGACTCTCGTAATGCTCAATATCCATGGGCAAAGGTTTGTTGTGTGTCGGCGAAAAAAGGCGGTTTACAAAAGAAATAATGGCCGGATGGGAGCGCATATTGACCATCAGGCTCCCGCAATAACCGGATGAATTTATTTTAAATGCCTTATGTTCCCTGTAAAATGTTTCCAGATCGGCTCCCCGAAAACTGTAGATAGACTGTTTTGCGTCTCCGACCCTGATTAGTCGCGTTTGTTCTGCCGCATCAAACAAATTATTTTCGTCCGGTAAAACGCTGGAAATCCGCGCAAAAATGGCGGTTTGAAGGGGATCGGTATCCTGGTATTCGTCTACGAAAATATATTTGTAGCGTCCTTTCAGGTTTGATGTGACGAGCTCGTTTTCCAGAAGTTTGTGAGTCATTAGAATGATATCGCTGTAACCAAGCGAGCTTTGGCATTTTTTTTGCTCCAGAAAATATTCCTGAAAGTCTTTGACAGCCTGAAACCAGAGAAATCTCAAATATTCCGACTCGATGGCGCTCGCAGAAATACCGGAGTAATCCGGAAACCGGGCGCTGCGAAAATAATTTTTTATTTCGTCGTTTATTTTAAAATCTCCGGAAGTTTTATATTCCGATATAATTTTAAGATATGTTTTAAGGATAGAATTTGTGTTTTTATCCCCATTGTTTATAATAAAATTTACAGATCCGCGCAGAGTTCCGGGATGAATATCCTCGCTGTAATAATCTATTCTTTCGTATAAATCCGTTTCGCTTTTGAAAAGATCCATTAGATTTTTTATTTTTGACCCCAGAGAGTTTTCCTTTTGCGCCGCTTCTTTTTCGTAATCATAAAAAGAAATCATGTTCAAAAATCCGGAAATATATTCATTAAAAATGATTTTTTGAAAAGATAAAAGATCGTTTTCGTTCTGGACGGGAAAATTTTCGGAGCTTGTAAATTCAAGATGATGTATTTTTTCAATCGCGCTCTCCAGAATCAAAGTCAATTCGTCAAGACTGGAATGGTCGCCGTATTTTACAATGGACTTCCAGGATGTCGCAACAGGGCTGGTTTTATTGTCTTCCACTTTTTTCCCGATATATTCCAAAAAAGTTTCCCTGAGCAAATATTCGCCTTCATCTTTTGAAATAATGGAAAATACAGGATCCATTTTATTGTAGTAGCCAAACGTGCGGATAATTTTTGCGCAAAAACTGTGAATGGTGCCAATGGAGCTTTCATTGAGGCTGTTTAATGCGGTCTCAAAAATGCTTCGGCTAACGCCCGGGCACTCGGAGTTCAGAGTCTGTAATTTTGCATGAAGCTTGTCTTCAATTTTCCATTTCAGCTCGGCTGCCGCCTTGTTGGTGTATGTAATGGCGGCAATATTTTTCAGAGACTGTATTTTTTTATTTTCCAGCAGCCAGATAATTTTATCGGCAATAATAGTGCTTTTCCCGGTTCCTGCGCCTGCAAGCACAAAGGCGGAACCGTCATAATGTATAATCTCGTCCCGGATTTTTTGATCAGCCAGCATGCCTATTCTTCATTATCCGAATCAGAAGGTTTTTCGAGGAGAAGAGGTTCAATGACAGATTCTTCGCCTGTAATTTTTGTAATGTCTTTATCTACCTTTCTCAATTCTTTATACGCATGATTGTATGTGGTCACGACAGTACCTATGTTTTGACCCAGTTTTTGCATGTCGCTGTCATATGCGTCCAGATGTTTTTTCAGTTTGGATACAGAGACAATAATGTCGCGGGCAGATTCTTCAATTTGCAGCGCGCGAAGTCCCTGAAGAACGGTCTGCAAATACGCCAGAAACGAAGTCGGCGAAACAAGAACCACATGTTTTTCCTTGAAGGCATATTCAATTAAATCCAGATCGCCCACCCGGTTGATCAACAGGTCGTAATAAATAGATTCTGACGGTATAAACATAAATGCAAAATTCAGGGTGTTTTCGGCTTCTTTCACATACAAAGATGTTTCCTGGATTCTTGTCTTTACATCGGATATAAAAATTTTTTCAAATGCTTTTCTCTCGGCGATACCGGAAGCGTTAAGCATTTTTTCATAGTTCTCCAGGGAAAATTTACTGTCGACAGGAATAATTTTGTCTTTAACGAAAATAACCGCATCCACCCGGCTGTTATCGGAAAATTTATATTGCATCTGGTAGCTGCCCGGAGGCAATACATTTTTTAATACGGTTTCCAGATAATATTCTCCAAGCACCCCCCTTTGTTTTGGATTTTTTAAAATATCCTGAAGGCTCTGCAATTGTTCGGTAAAGCCCATTACCTGTTTATTGGTTTCATCAAGGCGCGTGAGTTTTTCTGTAATATGGCGAATCAGCTCATTGCTTTGCTTTAACGACTCGGAAACCATGGTAGAGCTTTCCCCAAACCGGCGATTCAGCGAATCGTTGAGAGCTGTAATCTGGTTCTGGAGAAGCCCGATACTTTGACCGGGGCTTTCCGGTTTTCCCGGAGGCATTTTTTTCAGGAAAATGTAAAGCAGGATCGCAATAACGATTAATAAAACCGCAATAATTCCCGAAATAATTTCAATCATATATTCATCCTTCATCAATCATCCATCTTCTTGTTATCTGAAAAAACA
>JAOUFE010000097.1 GCA_029858425.1 Spirochaetia bacterium
CGGCCAGAAGTACATCGTAAAAAATAAAAAAACAATCCATATTCGGGATAAAGAAAGAACCCTTGTAAACGATGTTGGTCTGATACAAATCAATAAGGTAAACGATGACAATTCCGAAGCCTTTGTAATTTTGGGCGATATGAATGAAAACAATGATCTGGGCTCCATGTGGGCAGAAGAAAAGCACTATTCGAATATTGCCTGGGAATTAGGCGCCCTTGGCTCGATGAACCTGCGATCCCTCCAGAATGGACAATTCTTTGGAGGCAAAATTGGAGTATACTCCGGAAACCTTTTTCAATTTGGACTGGCCGCCGACATATTTACCATGGGCTCTTATTTTGGAGTTACCCCTTCGCTGGAACTGCGATACAATATACATCTTTTCAAGGGGCTCTTTTTGCTTGCTGGTATTAATGGAGGACTTGAGTTGATGAGCGCTACCACAAATCTGCGGGTACCTTCGGCTACCCCCGGACCTTATACGGGAACCCGGGACGGCTCGGGCAACATTGAAGTCCCCAGTCAAAAAATAACGGTTCCCAGTTTACAACTTTCCGTTACTGCATTGGCAGGATTTAAATTATTTTTTGGACCCAATGTTTACAGCGTTCTTACCGTTGGTTACATTTACTCACAAGATGCAAACTGGAACTATATAGTAGATAAAAACACGCCGGCGGAACTCCGGCAAAGTATCGCAAACTATAACCCCTATATCGCCAACGCAGCAAGAAATGGCGCTAAACTGGATATTTCCCTCGGATACTTGTTTTAATTCCAAACAGTTTAATATGCGTATTTGTGTTTTCTGAGTTTCATATCATTGGCGGAGGGATGGCTGGCCTTACGGTCGCATATGCGTTGGCGAATGGCGAACGCACCATACATCTCTGGGAAAAAGAAAAATTGCCGTGTATGTTCAGCTCCTCCAAAAATGCGGCAATTTTTCGCACGTATGAGTCTGATCCGACATTGTCCATGCTTGTTAAAGAAAGTTATAAACAGTTGGGAGAACTCGAAAAAAAAGCGGGAACACTTCTGGATCGCTGCGGACTATTAATAAATCCGCTTGAGCAGGATTATTATGAAAATGCATATATAAAAAATAATCCGGAAATGACAGAACTAAGGAGCGTTGGGCAAACGATCCATTTGCCAGAAGGTCTGGATTTTTCCGGATACTTTTTATCTGCCAACGGAATAGTGGACATACATTCCTTGCAAAATTATTACATCCGGACTGCTTCAATGCAGGGCGCTGTTTTTCACTACAACCATGAAATAAACATGAATATTGAAGATGGCGCGGTTCAATTGTCAAATGGCAATTCCGGAAACATTAAAATGTCCGCCAATTCTCTCATTATCAATGCCGCCGGATCGTGGGCTGTCAATTTACTGAAAGCCAGTCATGTATGGACACCGCCCGTTGAGCCCTATAAACGCCATTTGTTTTTTATTCGATCCCGGGACAAAAAAACGGGTCATGTAAAGAAGAATAACGTACAATGGCCGGTTTTATGGAACGAAAAGCGGGATTTTTATCTACGTTCGGAGGGCGATGGTTTTCTGGGAACACACTGCGACCAAAGAGAAACCCATGCCGGAGATTATGTTTCTGATGAAAAGGAATTTCATCGATTTTTACCGTCGGCCATTTCCGTATTTCCTTTTCTCAAGGACTACCATATTGCCCGTTATTGGGCCTGTTTGAGAACTTTTTCACTGGATCAGATTCCCGTAATTGGTTTTGACCCCTTTATAAAAAATCTTTTCTGGGTCTCCGGTCTTGGCGGACGGGGAATTACGATTTCTCCGGGTTTGATTCCCGAAATCCAGCGCCTTGTATCAAGCAATTCATCAGAGACAAATGTATCTTTGAAAAATAATCCATACAGTCCCATCCGTTTTATTCATTTGTAAAGTCTTCTTCTCTTTCCGTACTCCGTTGGTTACAGACCTTCCCAGAAAAAATGCAGCAGCCTGGACAGATGCGCAGTCAATATGATTATTGAGGTTCATGCCCAAGCTCTTTCCAGTTTCTGCCATCCTTCCATATTTTGCAAAATATTATTGACACATTAGAATATTATAATTATCTTGTGCAAAAGGAGTTAATCATGAAACAAAATATGGGAGTTTTAGACAGGTCAGCAAGAGTCATAGCTGCGCTAACAGTTGGGGTTCTTTATTATTTGCAAATCATTAGCGGAACTGTTGCTCTTGTTCTGGGTGCATTGGCGGTTGTATTTATTCTGACAAGCCTGGTTAGTTTTTGTCCGCTTTATTTACCGTTTAAGCTAAGTACCAAAAAAAACAACTAAAATGGAATCTCCGGAAATCTGAAATCAAGGCTGGAGGGATCCCTTAACGTAAAGCCCGTCGGGAATACGGATACCAGTCCCTCCGACTTTTGAGAAAAAATTCCTTCCTGAAAAACCCAGGGAGAAAACCAAAATCAGGCCACCCCTTAGCGCAAATAATGCAACGCTGCTCTTGCTGCGGCAAGTCGTGCAATGGGCACTCTAAACGGGGAACAGCTTACATAGTTTAGTCCGGTTTTGTGGCAAAATTCCACAGACTCGGGATCGCCGCCATGTTCGCCGCAAATTCCAATTTCCAGATTTGCCCGAACTGACCGGCCAGCTGCGGTTGCGATTTCAATTAAACGTCCTACGCCGTGCAGGTCAATAGATTGAAAAGGATCGTTGGGAAAAATCTTGTTTTCAATGTAATACGGCAAAAACGCCGCTGAATCATCGCGGGAAATTCCAAAAGTTGTCTGGGTAAGATCATTGGTGCCGAAACTGAAAAAATTGGCAAATTTTGCAATTTCGTTTGCCGTAAGCGCCGCGCGGGGTAATTCAATCATCGTGCCGATGTGGATAACTATTTTACGCCCTTTTTCGGCAAATATTTTTTCTGCGATTTCATGAACCACTCCGGCTTGAATTTCAAGCTCATTGACATGCGTCACGAGCGGTATCATAATTTCAGGATGAGGTTTGTATCCTTTTTCCTCTGCGTCCATGGCGGCTTCAATAATCGCCTGTACCTGCATGCGGGTTATGGCCGGGTGCAGTATGCCAAGGCGGCAGCCGCGAAGTCCGAGCATGGGGTTGGCTTCGTGAAGAACGTCAATTTTTTGCTTCAGGTCTTCAATGGAAATTTCAAGGTATTTGGCGGCTTCCGGAATATCATCGCCTTTGGGTAAAAACTCATGTAAAGGCGGATCCAGCGTCCGAATGATCACCGGAAGTCCTTTCATTACCTTGAAGATTTCAAAAAAATCATTTCTCTGTAGAGGCAGCAATTTATCGAGCGCTGCTTGCCTGCCTTTATCGGAGTCAGCAAGAATCATTTGCTGAATATAGCGAATTCTGCCTTCGTTAAAAAACATGTGTTCGGTACGGCAAAGACCAATCCCTTCTGCGCCAAAAGCCAGGGCATTGGCTGCCTGTTCCGGTTGATCGGCATTGGTTCGGACATGGAGAGTTCGAATTTCATCTGCCCATGTCATCAAGTCATGGTAAGTCTGATAAACTGTGGATTCTTCTGGCTTCATTTCTTTGGACAACAAGACCTGAAGCACATCCGATGGTTTTGTTTTCAATTCGCCTTCTATCACTTCTCCGGTAGCGCCATCGATAGAAATTAAATCCCCTTCTTTTATGATTTTATCCGTTCCTTCTACGGCCATCATGGCTTTTTTGTAGTCAATCAGCAAATGACCGCAGCCAGCCACACAAACCTTTCCCATTTGTCTTGCCACGAGAGCCGCATGCGAGGTCATGCCGCCGCGAGCGGTTAAAATACCGTCGGCAATATTCAAACCCTTGATGTCTTCGGGCGAAGTTTCGATTCTGACAAGAATTACTTTCTCGCCCAGCGCGGCGTGTTCAACAGCATCGTGGGCATTAAAATAAACCCGACCACATGCAGCGCCTGGACCGGCATTTAAACCTTTTGCCAGAAGCCGGCCTCCTTCAATGGCCTTGCGTTTTTCATTTAAATCAAAAACGGGCCTTAACAACTGATTGAGCTGGTTTGGCTCAATTCTCAAAATAGCTTCATTTTTGGAAATTAATCCTTCCCGAACCATATCAACGGCAATTTTTACGGCCGCAAAACCGGTGCGCTTTCCAATGCGCGCCTGTAGTATCCAGAGCTTGCCTTCCTGAATCGTAAATTCAATATCCATCATGTCTTTGAAATGCAGCTCCAGTTTTAGCCGAATGGCATCGAGTTCATTATAAATATTTGCGTTGTCCTTTTTTAGTTCTGAAATAGGGATAGGCGTGCGCACTCCGGCCACAACGTCTTCGCCCTGGGCATTAAACAGGTATTCGCCATAAAAAATATTTTCTCCTGTGGCAGGATCCCTTGTAAATGCCACACCGGTTCCAGATGTATTGCCGCGATTTCCAAACACCATGGATTGAACGTTTACGGCGGTTCCCCATTCGGCTGGAATATTATTAATGTCGCGGTAAATTTTTGCCCGGTCGTTCATCCACGAACTGAAAACAGCGCCAATGGCCTCCCATAGCTGTTCCATGGGGTCTTCGGGAAATGGTTTCCCCAGTTTGCCTTTTACAGCCGCTTTGTATTCAACTACAAGTTCCTTAAAGTCTTCGGCAGTAAGTTCAGAATCAAACTTGACCTTTTTTTTATGCTTCCGGGCTTCCAGAATTTCTTCAAATGGATCGATATCGTGCTTTGTCTCGGGTTTGAGCCCAAGCACCACATCGCCGTACATTTGAATGAACCGGCGGTACGAATCATATGCAAATCTTTCATCTCCGGAAAGTTCGGCAAGAATTCTGGCGGTTTCATCGTTCATGCCCAGATTTAAAACGGTATCCATCATTCCAGGCATGGAAGTTCTTGCGCCGCTTCGCACAGACAATAAAAGGGGATTTTTTTTGTCTCCAAACTTTGCTCCAAGACGCGACTCTAACTGGGCAAGCGAAGTCATTAGCTGCTCTTGAAGCTCCGGCGGATATTTTTGGCTGTGGTCATAATAATAAGTACAAACTTCCGTAGTAATGGTAAAACCGGGAGGAACCGGAATACCGAGATTTACCATCTCGGCCAGATTGGCGCCCTTGCCGCCAAGCAAATCTCGCATAGCCGCATTGCCGTCGGCCTGTTCGCCTCCAAAAGAATAAATATATTGTGGTTTTCGAATTTTTTGCATAACTATTCCCTGTGGTTATATTTTATAAGCGTTACAATGCATCCCTGACGATATTCTTTATTCCGATGACATACGGGAAACAAATATTTCCTGTTCATTCTTCAATAAATTGCGAATTTATCGGGAGCAAGAGATTCCCTGTTTATACAAGATTGTATAAACACCAGCCATGAGCGCTCCAGATACATGCGGTTGCAGCCGCCCTGAGTGAAGTGCATCGGCCGTATTCGATAGTGCCTGGGCATGAACTCGAAATTCAGTCAATATGATTTAAATTAGCGCAGTTTTGGGGCGCCAAGCGCCCCAAAACTGCGCATTTTAATACATTTTGATCTGATTATAGAGGTTCATGCCCAAGCTCGCTATTCGGCTGCATGTCCACCTTGCTTTTTGTAATTTGATTGACGAAGTACTTTCATACTATTTTTTGACTGATTGCTTGGGCCCATAGCTCAGTTGGTTAGAGCAACGGACTCATAATCCGTGGGTCCTAGGTTCAAGTCCTAGTGGGCCCAATTATTTTTAAGGTAATTTCTGAATCCTGTTCAAATTAGAAATGCATCCCTTCGGGAAATCCGGAAATACTTTCTTGATAAAAATCTTGATGAGGTAATCACCCCGCTTTTTGTCAAGTCGGCGGGCATAGAGCCATATGTAGACCCTCTTTTTTTTGGAGAAAAATATTTTTTACCAACTTCGCCAGAAATATCATTGAAAAAAACCCTTGCAATGCAAAATGAAGGCTGCGCCGGGATTTATGAAATTGCGCATGTTTTCAGGGACGACGCTCCGGATAAAACTCATTTGCGGGAATTCACGATGATTGAATGGTACACAAAAAATTATTCCTGTCTGAATATGATGAACGATATAACAGATTTGTTGGCCAGCCTGGATCATGCGGGAATCGACGAAAAAAAAGACAGGAACAGGTTCGAGTCATATGCAGTTTTTTCGGTTGCGGAGATTTTTAACATCGCATACGGGGTCTGGCCAACATCGGGCTGGAGTTTTGAAGATTATTTTGAAGTTGCAAAAAATCATAAAATAATCCATAATCCGGCAGCGGTTGTATCCAAACTCCATAAAGAACATTTACAAATGGAAGTGTTTTCGATTCTATATGACCACGCCATTCAGAAATATTTTAAAGACAGATCCGAACTGTTGTTTATTAAAGATTATCCTCCATTTTTGAGAGGCATGGCCGAGCTATCCAATGAAGGATGGGCTATGCGCTTTGAGGGCTATCTAAGCGGCCTGGAGATTTGCAGCGGGTATCAGGAGATGTCCGATTCCAGTGAACTTGAAAATGTATGGAATCATAACAATGAAATTCGAAGTTTTCTCGGGAAAAAACCTCATCCGGTAGATCTGGAGTTGATTGAAGTTTCGAGGCATATGGCGGGCGTGGCAGGCATGGCTCTGGGGCTGGAACGTTCGCTAATGGCGCTGCACAACATACCCGATATTCAAAGTTTTAAACTTTACCGTTTCTGATAGGACGAAGATTTCATTTCCCATTGAGCGTTCGTTTTGGGGTCAAAACTTCCCCATGCTGATATACTCGCATCTTCTTTTTCTCCGGACAGATTCACGTTAATTTTGCCGGAATAATTTCTAATATCCAGATTTAATTTTTCCCAGATGCCCGCCATGTTTTTGTCGGGGGTATTTATTTTTGCGCCTTGAAAGAACAAGGCGCCGTTGCCGTTATAGTTTTGCATAATGTCCGCCGGATGTTCTCCTGAAGTGGAGAATCTGTAGTCTATTCTTAATTGCTGAAATGAACTGATTAGCCCCGGAGGCAGCCACAATCTGGAAAAATCATTTGATTCACTGGATTTCAGTTGATATTCTCCCCGAATCAATGGATAGCTGCTGCCCGTATCAATGGCAAAATAATATTTTTGGTCGCCTCCGCTCAGGGAAAGCTCTGCAAAATTATTTATGTATTTTATATTTCCGGACACCGGTATGCCATTGTCCTCGCTGGAATTTTGTTTCCAGGATTTTATTTCAATGTCATTATCCAGCGATGTTCGCAGCAGATATTTTTGAAACCAGACCCTTTCTCGCAAAATGGAAGGTCGCCAGCCTTTAAATTGATCGGAATTAATGTTTTTTTCCCATTCATTATGAAGCGTTTCATAGTAATCTTTAACATCGCTCCAGGATATATTTTCAGAGTCTATTTTCCCTGTTTCATTAACCTCAAATGCGACATCGCTAAATTCAACAAGGTCATTTTTTTTATAGTCGTTGTACTCAATTTGCGTATTAATGAGTTTTTTATAGGGATTTACGGAACCTGAAAATGTAAAATGCACATTGCTTTGCAGTTTATTCGCCCTGAGATTTCCTTTAAAAATATTGTTTTCGAGATCCAGAATAACTTCAGGAAATACAAGAATGGTTTTTTTTTCCGAATCCTTTAATTTCCCGGCATTAATGGACAATTTTCCATTCATCTGGCGAAACGTTTTATTTTCTTTATCTTCGTGGATGTCCAGTTGAATTGTTCTCAATCCTTCAAGGCGGTAACCGTACAAAAGGGGAATACTGTAATTGCTGTGATTGTCCAGAAGAAAGCTGAAAGTCTCCGGCCAAATGCTTTGACTTTTTTTTACATAATGACCGTTAAACGCAGACTTGTTCCAGTACCCTGAATAATCGACTTTTGTTTCGATGCTGTTTTCCTGAAATTCCAGTTCAGCGCGAAACCGGTCGCGATCGAAAATAAAGTGATCCGCATTGTCCAGAACAGAAATATGATTAAAATTTACAGACGATTTTATCGCCAGATCATTTTGTTTTTCGTTAATATGATTACAGGATACTTCTCCCTTTAAATCAATAAAACCATCCGTCAGTTTCAGATCAGGAAAAAACCAGGAAACGCGGTTTACCGGAAAGTTATTAAAATCCATTTTATAATCACCATGAAATAATTCGCAATGTTCGCACATCGACGGATGGTATACCAGCTTACCCTTGCCCCACGGAAGGTCATTGTATTGCAAAGAAAGTTTTACTTTTCCCTGCCTTGATTCAATAAAGCCTTTGTTTATCAAAATATTCCATCTTTCACGATCATAGTTTTGCTTTTCAAATATTATCGTAATCAAACTGGATTTTAGTTGTATTTCAAAATCTGGATTTTTTTTTAAATATTTGGTGATCTGAGTTGAAATATATTGATTCAACTGTTTTTCAACTGCCCAGTATGTCCAGCGGGCATCTTTTAAGATTATTTTTTTAATGACAAGCGAGTTGGAGAACCCGGACTTTATTAAATCAACCGACGCAATTAATACGGGAATTGTTAACATATTTTTGGATTTGGTTGAATCGTTAAAAGCGGAAACCCTGACATTGTATAAAAGGATATTGCCGTATCCGGCAATTGAAATTCCGTCACAGGAAATAATTAAACCGGAAGTGGATATGAATTTATTGATTTTTTCTTCAATTCCGCTTTTGTCGTTTTTTAAATGAAAAAAAACAGAAGGCGTTAGTACAAGAATGGCTGAAATAATGACAAGTGATGCGATTATTTTAACATGAGCAAGAAACCATGTAAAATATTTTTTTAAAAAAACAATCGCTAATTTCCATCTGCTGGAAATATCAAAGGCCATACTTAGTCCAATTTCTTGGACACGCTGATATTTTTGATTATTTTTGCGGCTAATTTTTCTCCGGTTAAGCCGTAATGATCCATGAGATTATCGGGTGTTCCGGACTGGCCGAATTGATCGTTTACGCCAAACCGGATTACTTTACAGGAAAGATTCTCTGCCGCGTATTCGCTTACCGCCGAACCCAGACCGCCAATAATATTGTGTTCTTCAAAAGTATAAATAGTCTTGACTTTCCTTCCAATATTGGCCAGAGTTTCTGTATCGAGGGGTTTAATGGTGTGCATATCGATAACAAAAGGCCGGATGCCCGTTGCCTTTTCTATTAGTCGGGCGGCTTTCCAGGACTCATACACCATGATTCCAGCGCCTACAAAAGCAATTTCGCTGCCTTCTTGCAAAGTAATGGCTTTTCCAATGGCGTAATGATCCTGGACATCATAAATCATGGGGATGCTTGGACGGCCGAGACGAATATACATGGGGCCTTTGTGCTCTACGGCAGCATGAATGGCTTGCCATGTTTGATTGTAGTCTGCCGGAACCACAACGGTCATATTGGGAATAACGCGCATAATGGCAATGTCTTCCAGAGCCTGATGACTGGCTCCGTCTTCTCCGAGCGTAATTCCGGCATGGGTGGCCACAAGCTTCACATTTTCATTGGGATAGGCAACCGTGTTTCTTACAATTTCCCAGGCGCGACCGGTTAAAAACATGGCAAATGTTGACGCAAAAGGGATTAATCCGGTTTGCGCAAATCCGGCGGCATTGCCCGCCAGATTTTGTTCTGCTACGCCAAAGTTAAAAAACCTCTCTGGAAATTTTGTTGAAAAACCTTTGGTTTTTGTTGACCCGGAAAGATCCGCATCAAGCACTACAACATTACTGTATTTTTGGCCAATATTTTCCAGAGCCTTGCCATAAGCGTCTCTCGTTGCTTTTTTTTCGAGGGAGTCGCTTAACGGATCGTGAATCAACATACGGCAATTCAGAATATTTAGACAGATTGCCAAACTATTTTTACCAATGATGAGGTTGATTAATGCTCCCAAACTCGCGCAGGTAAAAAGCTCGCGCCAATTTGATTTAACTGTAAACGACGATAAAACTATAATATTTCGCCCTTTCCGGATAAAAATTCCGGAGAAAGGAAAATATTTTTTCCAT
>JAOUFE010000006.1 GCA_029858425.1 Spirochaetia bacterium
AAAAGAACATGAAAAATATATCTTTTTTAATAATTTTTATTATTGCGAAATTATTTTTGTGAGGAGTTATTTTCATATACGGGGCAAAACCGGAGTGGTCTATGTTTCCTTATAAAAATAGATAACCCCGGCAGTACCTCTTCCCTCTGGTTATTGTGAATTTTTATTTTGATTTCTTTTTTTCTTTTTTTACAGTCTTTTTTTCTTTCGCGGTTTTTACCGGTTTTTTCTTTACATCTTTTTTTGTACTTTTTTCTTTAGCCATTTTATTTCCTTTAATGTTTAATATGGGATGTTTTCTTGCGGATAACATCCTTGAAGTCCAATCATATTTTTTAGTACTCATGTCCAGCAATTTCCAGAATTTGATTCTGCCGTTGAATGCGCTATTGATCAATTTCGTCACGAGTATCCTGTAATAACAGGTAAAATTATACCGGTTTTATCCAGCTTGATATCTCCATAAATAAATCTCAATGATTTTTTAACGTACAGGAGAAAACGAATGGGGCGCCGAAGAACGGCGGTTTGTAAAGGCATTCTGTCGCGCTTTTTTCCAAACGCCGGTCGCAGGCAGGGGAAAGACTTTTCCCCTTAAAAAAATACCTGCAAAAAAATTGTTGTCAATACATAAATCCATGCAAATTTCATCTCTATGGAAACTGATCTGAACCAATTGTTTAATAAAGCTATAAAACATGAAAAAATGAAACAATGGAGCGATGCTTTGACCTGCTATAAAAGTATCCTGAAGGAAAATCCGTCTCATTTCGAATCATGGCTAAACCTTGGGGCGATTTATTTTCAGCTAAAAATGAACTCCAAAGCGATTGAATGTTATAATCAAAGTTTGAAAATCAGGGAAGACGATCGTGCATACTACAATCTTGGACTTATTTATTATAAATCCGCAGATTATGGTCTGGCCATTGATCAGTTCTTGAAAAGTATTCAGCGAAATCCGGATTTTCTTCAGGCCTATCTTATGTCCGGTTATTCATACATTGAATTAAACTCCATGGATCATGCGGTCAGTATTTTAAAAGATGGACTAAGTCGAGATGTTAAAAGCGAATCTCTGCTTTTATGTCTCGCTATTGCATATTACACAGGCAAGAATTTAAAAATGGCATCTGCCGTTTTGGGGGAATTGCTTCAGTATAATGAAAACAATCTTACCGCACTAAAAATGAAGGCAATGATTTCTATTGAAGGTAATGTAAACCGTGATTCGGTTGAAAGTTACAGAAGTTTGCTTATTAAGGACAATGTGATTTTTGAGATTGAGTCTATGATAAATGAACCGAAAAACCGGATGGTTCATGATAAAATAATGTCCGTAAAAAATGAACTCATTCGGAAAAAAATAAAAACAAACCAGGATTATCTGGATCTGTCTCTAATTTCCATTTTCCTTGGGAATGGAAATGCGGCAATGAATTATCTATTGTATTCCATAAAAAACAATGAAACTTAGGTACTGGTATTTTTTCCGAAACTGACGACTCTCTCTTTTACGCCATCGTATTTTTTTTGTAATATTATTATTTCCGGAGTAAAGTTATATTGATCGCCGCTTTTTTCCAGTTTTTCGAGGGCTGCCGAAGCTTTTCGTATCCATTCGTTCATCGTATTCATTTTTTCCAAAACCTGAAGAGCTGATTTCTTTTTATCTTCCGGAAGAGCGCTTATGAAATTAAGAGGATTTCTTAGAAAACTTGCAGAAAATGATTGTTTTACTTTTTCGTGTAGCAGGCGTTTTGCTTCTTCAAGGCGCATGAGTTCTCTTTTTCGTACCATGATCTTGTCGTCTAACTCCTGATCTACCCCGCAAATCAGTTCTGTTGCGAGTCCGGATTTATTGCCTGCGATGTTGGCTTCAATTTTCTTTAGAGCTGTAGTTACTCCGCCGAGAATGACTCCTGTTTTTTGGGTAACTTGAATTGTACCATTGCATCTGACCCGGCTATGGTAGATAAAATCATCTACGATTAAATCTTTTTTTACGAATACGTCAGAGCTTTGAATAAATTTTGCATACATGTTCCCCATACATTGAATTTTATATCCTTCCTTGCTTAAAACGCCTGACATTAAATTCATATTATTTTTTGAAAAAAGGTGCGCGGCTTCAACGATCCCGTGAACCGTGATATTTCCAAAAGAAGTAACTGAAAAGCCATCGGAAATTTTTCCCCTGATTTCAATATTTCCTGAAAATTCAATGTTGCCGGTATTGTAATCGATATCGCTTGGAATAATAAGCGTTTCATTTACATCTAATATATTATTCTTGATTTCGAGAAATCCGTTAATAAGAGATCTGACTACATTTTGATTTTCAGAATCCACATAAAGATTTTTTCCGGGAGCTGGACCCTTTACGGATTTAATAACGGCCATCCGCTGACCATAAACCGTAAAACCTTCTTTCCCTTCAGATCCTTTTACAAACTGTCCAACGATGTCCCCTTCAAATACTTCTTTGATCGATCCGCGCTCTTTATAGTCGATCGTGCCATCGTCTTTTAGTTTTCCAACGCTTTTTTCCAGCGATATGTTTGGAATAACATAATCTGCAAAAGCCATTTCCATGGCTCGTCCCTGGGCAATCAAAACAAACGCATTGCTGGTTTTTATGCATTCATCAAGATTTTTTTGAATTTGATATTGATCCAGGCTTGGAAATAATTTTAAATTTGTTATTATTTTCAGGATGTCGTCTATTTGGGGTATTTTTGCCTGCTCAAAACCGGGCAGGTATAAATGGGCTTTGGATTTGCTTTCATCAACCACAAGTGGGGGAATTACGACAAGATACCCCTTTAGCACTCCGGCAAAACCAAATATTTTTGCCATCAAGGTATTTCTCACGGAATCTTTGAAAACCGTATGCGAATCAAAGTCTAACTTTTTTGAAGGCCCTTTTATGACCGGCATTTTATTTACTGATGGCTTTTCAGGATCAACCATTTGCGCAACAATAATATCACCGGGCATTTTCAGGTTGTTTGGGTAGGGGATTGTTAATTGATAATTTCCGCTTTCAACGAAATATTCAAACGGCTTTTTATCTCCGTATGTTATGTAATACCAATCCTGCAATGTATGACCTCGCTATAAACATTTTATTTTTTTTATATTAGGTAACATTTTATAATAATCCATATTATTACAAGAAGAAAATATTTACTTATTTACTTTTCATTGCGTCATATCTTTATTTTTTGATACCAATATTGAAGTCATCCATGCCAGTCCTTTATAAATCTAAAATCCGGTTGCTTGTTTTCTTTTTCTCTACGGCATTATTGGCACAAGTTCAACCTGCAGGAAAAGTTCCGCCCAAGAATGACTGGAAAGTTGAAAATTTCCAAAGTTTAACGGAGAATAAAGAATTTTCCGGGGTGGAACTGATACATGCCGAAGAAGGCAAATATCTGGGAGCCCAGAAAAGTAAAGAGGGCATTATCATTTTTCACGGAGGCATCAAATTAAAAATAAATAATTATTATATTCTTGCAGACACAGTAAAAATCAATCCGGATACAGGCGAAATTCTTGCAGAAGGGAATTTAACTTTGACTGATGGAGTTCAAACTCTTAAGGGAAGCCGGTTTTTATATGACAATGCTATTCAGGCTGGAGTTTTATATTCCCTTGAGGGGAAACTAAACCAGGAGAATCCAGGTAAAAAGACGACTACAGGCGCGTCTTTGGAACAAGAATCATTAAAGCCATTGTATCTCATGGGCGATTATACCAAAATTTCTTCCATGGAAAACTTTTTAATTAGCGCCGCATTTTTAACTTCTTGTGAGGCTGAGAATCCTCACTATTACATAAAAGCTCAAAAAATCTGGATACAGCCAGATAATCGTTTCGTTATTCTTGGAGCCATTTATTATGCAGGAGGTATTCCCGTATTTTATTTTCCCTTTATTTTTGAAACAGACTTTGGCACAGGTATAAGAACCCTCTTTGGTAGCAGTACAGCTAAGGGATTCTATTTGCAAAATTCATTTTTTTACGGGTTCTCGAGAAGTGCCATACTACCTGAAAGCTCCATACTTATGTTTGACTTTTATCAGTATGATGGTTTGTATCTGGGTACTTTTCTTCATAAAAAAACCAGCGACCTGGGTTATGGAATATCACTTGGGATTGCTTCTCATATGGGCAAAATGATTACAAAAACCGGTGAAGGTTCCTCAAATTCAGGGCAGATCATTACCAATAATATTATAAATCCAGACGGATCTATTGAGCACCTGCCTCTCGAATATGAAATCAATGCCGAAATAAATAAGAGCTGGAATCAATCTTTTCAAAAAGATGCCAAATCGCAGATAAAAATAAATTTTCAGCAGTACAGTAGCAACGATTTTGAGGTTTTCTTTAAAAACCGTAAAATTCCGATGAATACATTGGATTCTATTGCCCTTCAAAATGATCCAGCCTCATTGATCGGTGTTCGAGATAGACTGGATTGGTCAGCTATTTATTCAGAGGACTGGCTGGACAATCACTTTACACTGGCAGTTTCCAAGCTGTGGAAATGGAATATACTTCCGCAGATAAAAAATTCTTTTGGTTATTATCCGGATTCGGATGTTTTTCCAGGTATTACATTTTCAAAATCTTTTTATGTTGTTAAGCCTGCCGGGGCAATGTTCCAGGGAATTCAAAATAGAACCGACTTGTCTACCGGAATCAGTCATGTATATTCCAATACTCCGACAAAAGAACAATATTTAAATAATGATAATATTTTTCATACGGTAAATTCTTTGAATATTACGAATGGATTTTATGCCTTTTTCCCTTTGCACAATTTATTGAACTTTCAGCCTTCGGTTGGCTATGGAATTACAACTACATCTTATAATGCCGAGACGCCTGTAGAAACGAAAGAAAATGCAATAAAAAGCTATCAATATGTTTATTCTCAAAATAGTTTGCTTCTTGGTCCTACATTTTTCAGATCCAGTATAAATTATTCTTTGCGGTATGCTACAGTACAAAAAATTCCAGATCCATATTTTGGAGCTTTTCGGGAAAACAAAATTTCCATGTCTATTTCTTCCGATCTGGCTCCCTATGGCGTTATTTCTCTTGGGACGGCGCGCGATATGCGCCAGTTTCCTGGTAAAAGTTCAGAAATAGATCACTGGGATCCAGTTTCAGCCAACGTTGATTTTGACGTTGATTTTATAAATAACGATAATTTATTTTTTCCAGCGGCATCCAGGCCAGACAACTTTTTTTTTGGAATGGGGGCTGGAGATACTTTTTATTATAATATTCGTTATAATGCGCCGGGGCAAAATATTTTTGATTTATATTTGCAGGCAGGAGGCTATCAGTTCTTTTTTCTTGACAGAATTCAAAAAATCAGGGCGGGCATCGCATGGTCGCATGATTTTTTAAATTACAATAATACCAACTTCAGGTTATATCTGGAAGCAAGTGTCTATTTGTTTAAATACTGGCAGTTATCATTTTCCATAAGTGGACTTGCATACAAGCTTGGAACCCAGAACAAGCCATACTTGAATCTTTCAAATATATTGAATTTTGAAAAAACTCCGTTTTATCTGGATCAGATGAGTCTATCTCTGGAGCATGATATTCATGACTTGACGATTCAATTATCCTATGCTTTAAAACAAAGCTGGATTCCATTTTACATTATTGCCGGGAATTACACCAACTATGCCGGATTTTATGAAAGTCAGATTCTCCTGGTTTTTAGTTTGAAGGGCTTTAAAGGCAATAATTCATGGTCAAATCCAATTTCTTCCAACGATAACCCAAGACAAAAGCCAGGAAATTATGGTCTGAGTCAATAACCCTCAATTTCCAGGCTAAAATCAAAAGGCCTGATATGGTTTGTAAGCGATCCCATGCTTACATAGTCCACCCCGGTATCTGCCAAAAGATGAATATTTTCCAAACTGTATCCTCCTGAGGCCTCGCAAATAATCGCGGTATGATTTGTATTATTGAAATTTTTTATGGCGCCTGCACAGATTTTTACCTGAACAGGGGACATGTTATCTAAAAGTATCATGTCGGGTTTTTCAGAAAGCGCGTCTTGCAGTTGAGGCATGTTTTCAACTTCGACCTCGCATTTTTTATCAGGATATCTACTGCGGAACATTTGCAGAGCTTTTTTAACGCCGCCGGCTGCTGCAATATGATTATCCTTGATTAAACCCATTTCGGATAAATTGATTCTGTGATTCATGCCTCCGCCAATATTTACCGCGTATTTGGACAGTATCCGGTAACCGGGAAGAGTTTTTCTTGTGTCCAGAGGTAATATTCCCCAGGGACGTAATATTTCCAGAGCCTGGCGGACATGGCTGGCGATTCCCGACATAAATGACAGAAAATTCAGGGCTATTCTTTCTGAGCGTAAAATACTTTGTATGTTTCCGGAAATTTCAGCAACGCTATCTCCAAAATTCAAATCATCTCCTTCGGAGTATCGAAATTTTATTTGGACAAGTTGATCTACTGTTCTCAAGACATCGGAAAATACCTGGCTGCCGCATAGTATTCCTTTATCTTTTGAAATGAGAATCGCGTTGGTTTTTTTACTCTCAGGAAATATTGAATTTGTCGAGATATCCCTTTTTATATCATCTTCCTCAATGGCAAGTTCAATTAAATTTTGATAATTCTTTTTGTCAATGGTTTTTACAGCCTGTATATAAGCCCTGTCATTTTGTTCTGACTTCATTATGGTTCATCCAGCGGTTTTACGGCTTTTCCTCAATTATTTCTTTCTGAATGAAAGATTCGGATATCCATTTGTTATCCCAAAGATGTCTCGGTTGAACATTTTTTAATGCATTTTTCATAGAGGCTTTAATATTTGGATTTTGCAGCGTCTCATGGTTTAAAAATTCTTTCATTCGTTTGCGCTGCAGTTTTTCCTGGGTACCGCACACGGTGCAGGGTATTATGGGTAATTTCATTGCAGAAGCGGTTTCTATAATATCTTTTTCGTTGACTTCAATCAAGGGTCTGATGACCGTATTTTGTCCATCATCGCTGACCAATTTTGGCGGAATTGCGGCAAGTCTGCCATTGTAAAATAAATTCATCATAAGCGTTTCGGCAGCATCATCTGCATGATGTCCCAGGGCTATTTTCGTTGCCTTTAATCTTTTTGCCTCTGAATATAAAATTCCACGGCGGATTCTTGAACACAAAAAACAAGGGGTTTGATCCGGATCCAGTTTTTCCTTTAGAACAGAAAAAATATCGTAGCTGCCAATTTCATATTCAATTCCCATGAGTTTATAATGATCTTCAAGAATACTCTTGTTAAAATCAGGCTGCCCCTGATCCAGAGTGTAGGCAAAAATATCAAAAGGAACAGGTGATTTGTTTCGGAGAATTTGCAAAATGGAAAGCATTGTCAGGGAATCCTTGCCACCCGAAATAGCCACCATCACACGATCATTTTTTTCAATTAAACCGTATTCAAAATTTGTTTTTCCTACAGTTTTAACCAATTTTTTTATCGATCTGGAGGGAATCATACCTGTTCAATATTTTTTTTTAGAGCTGGATGGACTTTTTTTCCCTTGACCCTTCCAGGATTTGCTTTTTTGGCTAAATCCACCTTTTCCTGAAGACCCGCCCTTTCGAAAGGGTTTTCCTCCTCCGAAACTTCGATTACCTCCGGAGCGACTCTCATCGCGAGAATGTTTATCGGGAGCTTTGATGGAATGGCCATTTTTGTAAAAATCTAAAAAGGGCTTTAGCTCAATCGTTAAAAATCGTTGAATAATTTCATCTTTATCCAGATTTTCCAGTTTTTTATAAAATTCATTCATATGGGGGGAAAGATGTTTGTGATCAACTTCCAGGCCTTCAATGCGCCGGGCAAGACTGGCAATTCTGCTTTCTAAAATCTGGGATGCTTCGGGAATTGGGGCTTCGGTAAATTGTTGTTCAATAATTTTTTCGATGCGTTTTATTTTTCCAATATCCCGGGGGCTGATAATGGCAATAGAAGTTCCGGTCGCGTCCTTACGGCCAGTTCGCCCGCTTCTGTGAGTGTAAAGTTCCAGCTCTTCCGGCAAATTATAATGAATAATATGAGTTAGATTTGTAACATCCAGGCCTCGAGCGGCAACATCGGTTGCCACCAGAATTTGAAGATTTTTATGTCTAAATTTACTCATGACACTTTCGCGTTGGGCATGGGAAAGATCTCCATGCAGAGCATCTACATCATATCCGTCTTTCATGAGCAAATCTGCCGTATCCTTGGTCTCATGCCGGGTTCTGCAGAAAATAATACCGTAAATATCCGCGTTTAAATCCAGAATTCTTTTTAAAATGGCATATTTGTCTTTAATATGCGCAAGGTAGTACATGTGTCGTATATTTTTTGACCCAACATTTTTTTTCCCAACTGTAATTTCCAGAGGGTCAACCATATAATCCATGGCAATATTGGCGATTTCTTTTGACATGGTTGCCGAAAACAACAATGTATTTTTTTGCTTTGGCGTTTCGCTTAATATGGAGTTTAAATCTTCCTGAAAACCCATATTGAGCATTTCATCGGCCTCATCAAGAACTACTGTTTTTATACCGCCAAGATCCACTTTTTTTCGTCGAATGATATCCTGCATTCTGCCTGGAGTTGCAACGATCAAATGGGTTCCTCTTTTTAGGCTTTTTATCTGACTGTCGATATTGGCGCCTCCGTAAATTGCGGTCAAATGAATTTCTGGCATATATTTGCAAAATTTTTCCAGCTCAGTTGCAATTTGAACACATAGTTCGCGAGTTGGACATAAAATTAAGTATTGAGGAGTTTTGCCATGAGGCTCGGCATTTTGCAAAAGAGGAATTCCAAATGCGGCAGTTTTTCCCGTTCCGGTTTGAGCAAGGGCTATTAAGTCGCGCTTATGCTCCAGCAAAAAGGGAATTGATTTTTCCTGGATGGGCGTGGCTTTTTCAAATCCCATCTCTTGAATTCCTTTCAATAATTTCGGATTGAGACCATAACTTTCAAATTTATTCATACATTGTTCCTTATTAGAATAGAAAAAAATCTCGCTTTATTTCCGGGATTTCCCTGTTCATTGCCAATTTTACATAAAAGGAGTTAGACAACTAATACGTTCATCCGGGATATTTTTTGTAGAACCAGAAAATATTGTTTTTCAATATCGGAGCCATGCCATGAGCAGAAGAATTTTTCAACATTTATGATTTATAGACATATCAAATGATACATTCTATTGAATACATAAATAATGGAGATGTGGTGTCAAGTTAAATGCCCGGGGCTGCTAAGTAAATATTTTTATGTTTTTGAAATAAAGCGCCTGGACTGGACTCAAAAATTATTCCCATCAATGAGAAGTTTTTGCACGCTTCGCGCAGAAACTGCAAAATCCCGCTCGAATGGGTTGAATTTTAAGTTCATGCCTGAACTCTAAACTTGGCCGTTAAAAGCAGATAATCCCATTTAAGGACATTGTCAGCCTCCAGGCCAAAGGCTAAATGATTTAAATTAGTGCGTTTTTGGGGCGCTTCGCGTCCCAAAAACGCGCATTTTAATACATTTTGATCTGACTATTGAGGTTCATGCCCAAGCTCAAGGCTAAATGATAATTTTTATGGATTTATTCAAAAAATATCGACAACTTATCGAATATTATATTATATGTAGAATTAGAAGATGTATAAATACATTGTTCAAGTCTAAAGGGAATTGAGGTAAAAATATGAACGTAGTATCTTTTTGTAAAAAAGTAGATTATAGCGAGTTTTTGGATAATCATGTATTTCAGGTATTGGAACAGGATATTCAGGATTTAAATAATCCGGAATATCCTCTTCAGGTAATCATTGCAGATGACCATGATATAATTGAATCCTTGAGGAAAAAGTTTAAACAGGATTTGCTGTTACTGATCCCATTGATTGGTTTGTTAGGAAAAAATTTATCTTATTCGGCCATTCATAACTGCATTGCATCCGGAGCTACTATTCTGGTGGTTAGAATACTTTGAAAAACACTCCATAAAAAGTTCAAAATTCAAATTTATATGAGGTTTTATGAAATGGAATAACCTGATGGCGGATACATGGATCTTTATTGGGCAAAGCGCTCTCAATTTTTTTAAATATGAAAATCTATATATTAAAAAAGAAATACATCAAAACAGGAATCAAAAACTTTTTGGTGAGGCCAGTAACATAAAATTAAAAATAATAGATACTTCTCCTGTTCGCAGGATTAAAGTTTATATTAAAAATGACCCATAATAAATATGTTTCAATTGTATTTATTCTCATTGGGTTATTTTCAGCTTTATCCGTCCAGAAACTCAAAATATTTGTCAGGCTTCTGTGGGAACTTTATCAGGTTCCCACAGGGAGGTGACAATCTTTTTTCTTCCGATTGATTTAAGAAATCCTGAATTACAGGGTTTACCAATGCACTCCGTTTGTTTCTTCCCGACGAGGACAACGCGCTTTGCGCTCAGAACCTTCGCCCTGCGGGCTCGGTTGCGAACCGATGCCACTTGCATATTCGCGATCCCTATTACGGCTCTGCCTTGTCCCAGGTTGAAATACCGATCAGATATATAAAACAAAAGCCCGCAAGCGCGGGCTTTTTAGGATGCTCCAACAAAAAGACGAAATCCGAACCGTTATTCAGGGAATTATTGTAGAAGTTTGGGAGTCGTTGGCAGCCTGAAACTGGAAAATATCCCAAAATCATATAAATTAAATAGCGATTTTAATCAAAATTGAATGAAAATAATTCATAATTAATTCAAAAATATTAAAATATATATGGAATAAAATCCATTGAATATTAAATGAGTGATAATTAAAACCGGGTATCGAATTATTTACGCCATATCACAGCTTTAAAGCGACTACGATTTAACTTCTCCGGTCTGCAAAAAAGATTATTGAGGTAGCATGAAACCGTTTAAAACATCATTTAACGCTAAAATTAAGTATTTTGACTTGTAACCGCAATTTGAATCATTAATTTGCATTTTCTGGTCACAATAATGCAAACATTCACAGACCCAAGAATATACAAACACTCGACTTCGAGTGTTTGTAACCTATCTGATAGGTGATTGCAGGTATATTTACATGAATGTAACCAGAGATTAATCAGGTAGATTACAAAACCCTGCTTTTCTAAAAAGTTTTCGATAACTGTGTAATTCATTTGAAGTCCTTTAGAAGCAATGCGCATAATTTGCGCACTTTTTTCTTGACTTTCGGTCTCCATTTCGTTATATTGAACATATGGAAAAAAAGGTAAGTTTTAAAATAGACTCTGAAAAGCTGGATGAATTAAAATCAATCACCGGTATTTCTCAAAGTCAGGAATTATTAAATGAAGCAGTAACCTTATTGGTATGGGCTGTAAATGAACGAAAGAAAAAGCATATCGTAGGTTCATTTGACGAAAAAAAGAATACATACAAAGAAGTAGTTTTACCGGCGTTAATGCAATAAAAGGTCTTTAATGCCACCGAGACCAAAAAAGGAAACCGTCCAACTAACGACAAATCAATATTTAAAAACCTGTCTTCACCAACCGCTCAAACGATTTTAGCGGCAATTGATCGGGAAATATTACAATCGAACCGGGAACATCAGCTATCGCATCAAGTAAGCAATCTACCTCCATTTGAGACTTATGTAAGCGAATTGGAAGATGCTCTTGTGTGGTGGTTGCAACCTGATGCAGCAAAACAGAAACTTCAACCGTATCCAGGTGCAGAAGGAGAATTAGTAAAACAAGTTTTATTTCCAACAATAAATTGGAAAACGGGCCAGACTCCTTTGGATATAAAAGCGCATATAAAAGCGCTTATTTATGCTTGCATTTGCAGCCAATTATTTTTTTTATGGATATGTGGACGCAAACCGATACGTCTTATATATTAGAGTTGTATTGACTAAAAAAAACAATACTCGAAAAAGGTTATAAAAATGTTCGATTTTACAAACAGAGTTAAAAAAATTATCAATGAATTTGCCCCAAAAGAAGCAAAGAGACTGGGACACGAATATCTTGGCCCAGAGCATATTTTGCTTGGGATGTTGAAGGCGCAGGATTCGGTTGCCGTCAAGGTTATGATTAGTTTGAATATTGATCTGATGGAACTTCGTCGTGAAGTAGAAAAAAGGTGCGATCACGACGGAATGACTTTGCTTGTTGATCCCGGCAACAAAGACAAGGTGCAAAAAATATTGGAGTTTTCCCGTGAAGAAGCCAGGAAATTGAGACACAGCTATATTGGATCAGAGCATATTTTGCTTGCCCTGCTGAGGGATACTACATCCATTGTTTCTGCGGCGCTGGCATCGTTTTCCATTACTTACCAGGTAATACGAACAGAATTAAATCAAACTCTTGGCGTGCCGCAGGCGGGTCCGGCCAATATCAGAGCCCAGATGGCCGCTAAAAAAGAAGCTGTTCGAACTCCCATTCTTGAGGAATATGCCAGAAACCTGACGAAGCTGGCCATTGAAAAAAAAGTGGATCCTGTCATCGGAAGGGAAGCAGAAATCGAAAGAGTTATCCAGATACTTTCCAGAAAAAGCAAAAACAATCCAATTCTGATTGGCGAAGCCGGGGTTGGTAAAACCGCCGTTGTAGAAGGACTGGCTCAGCAAATAGTGGGTAGAAAAGTTCCAGAATCGCTTTTCAACAAAACAATTTTCTCTCTGGATGTGGCAGCATTGATTGCCGGTACAAAGTATCGGGGCGAATTTGAGGATCGTATAAAGAAAGTGATGAAAGAGGTTAAAAACAATCCGGAAATAATATTGTTTATTGATGAGGTACACACCATTATCGGGGCAGGAGCGGCCGAAGGCGCCGTGGATGCCGCCAACATTTTGAAACCCGCGCTTGCCAGAGGAGAGCTGCAATGCATTGGGGCAACAACTCTTCGAGAATATAAAAAGTATATTGAGCGCGATGCCGCGCTCGAAAGAAGATTCCAGACAGTACTCGTTGAAGAACCTACTATCGAAGATACAATTCGTATTTTGTCCGGATTGCGAAAAAGTTATGAAAAGCATCATGGTGTAATATATACCAAAGAAAGTATCAAGTCTGCCGTAAGATTGTCAGACCGATATATTGCCGACAGATTCCTGCCCGATAAAGCCATTGATGTTATCGATGAAGCGGGAGCTTCGGTTCGCTTAAAAGGTTCGCAAATGCCCGAAGATCTCAAGGAAATCGAAACCAGAATTGCAAAAACCATAAAGGACAAAAACGATATGGTAAAATTGCAGGAATACGAAAAGGCCGCCAGACTTCGAGATGATATTGTGATGTTGGAAAAGAATCTTGATGATAAAATTGCCGCCTGGAGAAAGGAAAAACAGGAAAAGCCTGTTTATATTGAAGAAGAACATATTATGCGGGTTCTTGCCGACTGGACAGGGATTCCACTTCAACAAATGCAGGCTACCGACCTTGAAAAACTAATCAACATGGAAGAGACCATTGAGGAAAGGGTGGTTGGTCAAAAAAAGGCAATTGAAAAAATATCCAAGGCCATAAAGCGAGCCAGAACAGGACTAAAAAGTCCCGGATCGCCCATCGGATCTTTTATTTTTCTGGGACCTACCGGCGTTGGAAAAACCGAATTAGCCAAGGCTCTGGCTGAATTTCTTTTTGGCGATGAGGATTCTTTGATTCGCTTTGACATGAGCGAATATATGGAAATGCATTCTGTTTCCAAATTTATCGGGTCGCCTCCGGGTTATGTGGGCTACGATGAAGGAGGGCAAATCACCGAAGCGGTGAGGAGAAAACCTTATTCGGTTCTTTTGTTTGACGAGATAGAAAAAGCTCATCCTGAAATTCAAAATATTATGCTTCAATTGCTGGATGAGGGTGTACTGACGGACACAATGGGCAATAAGGTAGACTTTAAAGAAACTCTGATTATTATGACTTCCAATGTTGGCGCAAGGGATTTATTGAAAGGCGGAAAAGTAGGTTTTAACTCGGACAATCTTCAAAAAGATTCCAAAAATGAGTTGGTGATGGAAGAATTAAAAAGACAGTTTTCGCCAGAATTTTTAAACAGAATTGATGAGGTAATTATATTTGAGTCTTTGAGAAAAGAAGATATATCGAAAATAGTGGATATAATGATAGATGATATAAATGTCAATGTTATTCACCAAAAATTGTTTATTTCCATAAACAGCAAGGCGAGGGAATATCTGGTGGAAAAGGGTTACAGCGAAACCTATGGCGCCCGACCCTTAAAAAGACTGTTAAGATCAGAAGTCGAGGATGTCCTTGCCGGATTGATGCTTGAGCGCAAGAACAAAGAGCCTGTAAAATATGCCATTAGCGCAGTAAACGATAAGTTAACCTTTAAGGCAAGTCCGATGGCCGTCAAGAAATTTGAGGAAATAAAAAAAGAGTACGTTATTGCCGAGCAGGATATTGATTCATATTGGGATGATGAAGTCTTTGCCGGCGGAGCCGATGAAGAATCGAATAAAAAAATGGATGCCCCCGAATTAGCCCAAACCTGATTTGCACAAGTCTGTTCTAATAAGGGAGTTTCTCGGCTTCTCGTCCTGCGCCAGTCCAAAACCATCATTGTGGGACGGAACTGTGGGAGCAGCGGGGCATGTTTGCGGATGGTTAAAGCAAAATTCTGACGGACATGCGTATGCATCTGATCAGGATTTTCAAATGCTTGAAATTGCAAAAAAAGAAATATTTTCGCAAAATCTTCAAAATCGCGTGAATTTAAAAAATGCAAACTTTTCGGAAAATCCATTTTCAGAATACTCTCCTTTTGATACGATATTCCTTGATCTGGGGATATCGTCGTTTCATCTGGACTCGATTGAAAGAGGCATAAGCATTAAAGACCATGGCGTACTGGATATGCGATTAAACCCCCGTGAAGGAATTCCCCTGTGGAAATGGCTGAAAAAAACATCTATGGTGGAAATTCGGGATGTGATTTACCGGTTTGGGGAGGAAAGTTATGCTCCGAGAATTGCTCAAAAAATAGTTGAAGATCGTCCAAATCATGAAGAGTTAACTGCTGACTGGTTGAATCGCATTTGCATCGCCTCATATTCTGGAGGGAGGCACTCTCGATATGTTAAAAATCCCGGCATTAAAACCTTTCAGGCTTTTCGTATTTTTATCAACAATGAAATTCAGCATCTGGAAAATGCCCTCGATTTTTTACCTTACCTGTTGAAAATTCAGGGAAAGCTTATTATTATATCTTTTCATTCTCTGGAGGATCGGGTTGTGAAACATGCTTTCAGATCATTGGAAAAAATAGAAAATAAATCGGACTTTGCCAGGAGCGCTTATCGGGAAGGAGATTTTTCAGTCTTGACGAAAAAGCCTGTCCTACCCTCGCAAGAAGAAGTGGAGTCTAACCCAAGATCACGTTCAGCAAAAATGCGGGTTTTGCAGAGACTGCGCTAAGCTTGGGCAGAAACTCGAAATTCAGTAAGAATGATTTATATTAGCTTGTTTTTGGGCGCGAAGAGCCACAAAAACAAGCATTTTGTTGCATTCTGATGGGAATCTCAAAGCTCTTGTCCAGGCATCGTTAAATAATCAAAAAACCACCGCAAACTTGAATAATTATTGACAACATGATTTTAAAAACATATATTGCCAATGTTAGCACTCGAGTTGCTTGAGTGCTAAAAAAAGATGTTGGAACGAATTACAAAAAGACAGGCAGAGATTGTGCGTGCTGTGGTGAATGGTTATGTTTTAACCGGGCAACCTGTAGGATCGGCTATTATCGTAGAGCGGTTTATTTGCGATATTTCTTCGGCTACGGTGCGCAAGGAAATGTCGGTACTTGAGCAAATGGGTTATTTGTTTAGCCCCCATACATCGGCCGGCCGTATTCCGACAGATCTGGGAATGGAATTATTTATCGATGAATTAATTAATATTTACGAAGATTCTATTGAAAATATTTCTGAATTCGAGGATTTTTATAAATCTGCCAATATGCAGGTTGACAAATTAATGAAGGTAACGGCGCAACAATTGGCCTCTGCATCCCAAAATGCGGGTTTTGTCTTGACTCCGGCAGCTACGGGAGCAGTAATTAACCGCATTGAAATTGTTTCTGTTACAGATAATATTGGTCTGGTAATATTAATCAGCCAGACAGGAACCATTTTTCAAAAAAAAATTAAATTTGAAACTGCACATTCCCAGGAAGATTTTTATAAGATAAGCAGATATTTAAATCAAATGTTAAAAGGTTACGAAATTGAGGATATTAAAGAAAAAGGGCTTGCCTTTTTTTTCGATTCCAGTACCGACCTGGGCGATCTTGGAAACTCAGCCATGATTGTTGCGCAGAATCTGATTTATTTGCCGCCGGATCAACAGGTATTGTTTGAAGGGGAAGCGGCGCTTTACAAAAGGCTGCTTGAAGAACACCCGAATACCGGAGAGGCAGAAAAACTGGTGAGAATTCTGGATGATAAAGAATTTCTTATGGAACTTTTAAATACCTTAAAATCAGATAAAAGAATCAACGTCCAGGTAGGACTTGATATTGATGGAGAACATATCTCAGGAATTTCTGTGTTAAGTCGGGGTTATTCTGTGGGTGGCCGAAATATTGGATCGCTTGGAGTAATTGGAGTAAACAGAATGCCTTATGAACAGATTATCCGGAGTATGGATTACAGTTCAGCCATACTTTCCAATGTATTAAAAGAAACAGGCGAATTAAATTTTAATGGAGAAATCATAGTGAAAATCGGCAAATTGCCAGAAAGAATTTTTAATATATAATTACGGGGTGACGATGAAAACAGAAAAAGAAAATGCCAGAAAAGATGACACCAATCAGGACATTCATTTGCAAGAACCTGTTCAAAATGATGGTTTTATTCCAGATGTATTTCCGGATGAAACAGGCGGGGATGAGTTGTCGGAATCTGCCTCAGACGATTCTGACGAAGGAGCTTCCTTGCTTGAATCCAGGATAGAACAGTTAACCAGCGAAAACGCCCGCTTAAACGATCAGGTTTTGCGTGAACGCGCAGAGTTTGCAAATTTGCGCAAACGTCACAATCAGGAAACGCTTCAACTGGAAGGAAAAATTGCCGGGAAAATATTACAGGAAATCTTACCGGCGCTTGATGCATTAGACCAACTTCTTGTTGCCGGAGAAACCGGAGTCCAGGTATTGGATCAATTTCTGGATGGGTCAAAACTGATTCGAAAGCAATTATGGCAGGCATTTGAAGGTCTTGGAATTGAGGAAGTCAATCCTGTGAGTCTGGAGTTTGATCCCCTTTCCATGGAAGCCCTAAGCGTGACCGAAGTTGAAAACATAGAATTTGAAAGAGTCGGTGTGGTTTATCAAAAAGGTTATAAATTCAAGGAAAGAGTAATCAGGCCGGCGCGAGTTGCTGTTGAAAAACCCAAAGTAGTTGAAAATGATAAAGCTAAATAAGTATTTTAAATTAAGGAGAAAATAATATGAGCAAAGAAAAAATTATTGGTATAGATCTTGGAACAACCAATTCCTGCGTTGCAGTAATTGAAGGGGGCGAGCCCGTTGTCCTTCCCAATTCAGAAGGCGGCAGAACAACTCCTTCGGTTGTGGCTTTTACAGATAAAGGCGAGGTTTTGGTAGGTCAGACTGCCAAAAATCAGATGATTACAAATCCTGAGAATACTCTCAGGTCAGTAAAAAGATTTATTGGACGAAGATTTGAAGAAGTTACTGAAGAAAGACGATTGGTTCCTTACACATTAAAAGAAGCACCCGGAAAATCTATTGTTATTCAAACCAGGGAAAAAGACTACCGTCCCGAAGAAATTTCAGCAAGGGTACTGCAAAAAATGAAGCAAACGGCTGAAGATTATCTTGGTTATAAAGTGGAAAAAGCGGTAATTACGGTTCCGGCGTACTTTAATGATGAACAAAGACAGGCAACCAAGGATGCCGGTAAAATTGCCGGCCTTGAAGTGATGCGTATTATTAATGAACCAACTGCAGCGGCTCTTGCCTATGGCCTGGACAAGAAAAAACAAAGCGAAGTGATTTCTGTTTTTGACCTCGGCGGGGGTACATTTGATATTTCCATTCTGGAGCTTGCCGACGATGTTTTTGAAGTAAAATCTACAAGCGGGGACACTCACCTGGGAGGAGATGACTTTGATCAAGTGATCATGGACTGGATTATCGCAGAATATAAAAAGGAATCCAGTATTGATATTGGAAAGGATAAAATGGCGCAGCAACGATTGAAAGAAGCGGCTGAAAAAGCCAAAATAGAGTTATCCAGCAAGGAAACAACGGATATTAATATTCCGTTTATTACGGCAGATTCATCCGGCCCGCGCCATTTAAATATGAATTTAACCAGAGCCAAGTTTAACCAGCTTACTCACCATCTTGTGGAAAGAACAGTTGAGCCTTGCAAAAAAGCATTGGCAGATGCAGGTTTGTCTCCTTCTGAAATAAATGAGGTGATTTTGGTGGGTGGGTCTACCCGTATACCCGCTGTACGCGACAAGGTTCGGGAATTATTTGGAAAAGAACCCAACAAAAGCGTGAACCCGGATGAGGCGGTTGCCATTGGGGCGGCCATACAGGGCGGGGTATTAGCCGGAGAAGTGCATGACGTACTTCTTTTGGATGTAACGCCGCTTTCTCTGGGAATTGAAACGCTGGGCGGGGTGATGACAAAAATTATCGCAAGAAATACAACAATACCAACCAAAAAATCAGAAGTTTTTTCTACGGCAGCAGATAATCAAACCTCTGTGGAAATTCATGTTCTACAGGGCGAGAGGGAGTTGGCCCGGGATAATCGTACTCTTGGACGTTTCCATTTGGCGGAAATTCCTGCGGCTCCTCGCGGCATGCCCCAGATAGAAGTGAGTTTTGATATAGATGCAAACGGAATCGTTCATGTGTCAGCAAAAGATCTGAAAACCTCGAAAGAACAAAAAATAAAAATTGAAGCGACAGGCTCTTTAAATGAGGATGATATCAACAAAATGGTGAAGGATGCCGAACTTCATGCTGAAGAAGACAAAAAAATCAAGGATACGGCAAAAGAATTCAACGAGCTTGATCAATTGATTTATACCATAGAAAAGACTCTTCAGACTGCAACAAAACTGGATGAGAATATACGAAAGGAAATTGAAGAGTCTGTCAGATCGGCCAGAGATGTAATGCATTCAAATGATCTGCAAAAATTAAAAAATGCGAAAGAAAATTTAACAACCATTCTGAATAAACATTCTCAAGCCATGCAAAATGCGGCTCAGGATCAATCGGCGCCCAAAGATCATGAGTCAGAGCAAAAAGAAGGCGGCGAAAAACCTGATGAAAAAATTGTTGATGCAGAGGTAGTAGAAGACGATAAGTGATTCATCCTGGGAGTTTTACAGAGGTAGATAGTGTCAAAAAAAGATTATTATGAATTATTGGGGATATCGCGATCAGCAACGATTGAAGAAATAAAGAAAGCCTATCGAAAACTTGCCCTGAAATTTCATCCGGACAAAAACAAGGGCGATGCTGGAGCCGAGGAGAAATTTAAGGAAGCTACGGAAGCCTACGAAATTCTTCGAGATGAAAAAAAGAGAAAAATGTATGACCAGTTTGGTCATGCCGGGGTATCTGGTTCTGCCGGATATAACGAAGGTTTTGGACGGGGCGCATATACTGATTTTTCGGATATTTTTCAAGGCAGCACCTTTGAGGATTTATTTGAAAATATTTTTTCAGGCCTTGGCGGCGGTTTTTCCGGAGCCCGATCTTCATCAGGACAACGAGGTGGAGCCCGCCGCGGATCGGATTTGCGCTATAATCTGGAAGTTTCTCTCGAAGATGTTTATCATGGAAAAGAAATCAAGATTCAAATCCCCCGGGATGAGCATTGCGACAAGTGCCATGGAAGCGGTTCCGCTGATGGAAAAGTAGATGTGTGTTCTACCTGCGGCGGAACAGGACAAATCCGCAAGAGCTCCGGATTTTTTTCCATTGCATCAACCTGCAACGCATGCGGAGGAGGCGGTTCTATAATAAAAAACCAGTGTCCGGCTTGTTTTGGTTCAGGACTGGTCGCAAAAAAAAGAACCATTAATATTCGAATTCCAAATGGCATTGAAACCGGGACGCGTTTAAAAGTTTCCGGGGAGGGGGAGGCAGGACCAAAAGGCGGTCCGGCAGGCGACCTTTATGTCGTCATTCAGGTAAAAAGACATGCCAAATTTGAAAGAGAAGGTTCTGATCTTCTCACAAAATATGAGATTCCGGTAACAATGGCAATTCTTGGCGGAGAAGCAGAAATTGAAACTATTTCAGGCAACTCTGTAAAGTTGAAAATTCCAGCCGGGACCCAGCCTTCCACCATTTTTCGGGTACGCGGAAAAGGGCTGCCTTATATGGGTGGCCATGACCGTTATGGAGATTTTATGGTGGAGGCTGTAGTGAAAATTCCAAAGAATATTAACGCGAAAGGGAAGCAGCTTGTTAAGGAACTTGAAGACGAGATTATGGGAAGTACTGGTTTTTTTGGCAGGTTTAAATGAGCCATAAATTCCCTTTAAAAACCGGGGTTGTGGGCGTAGGCCATATGGGCAAGTATCATGTCAATGTGCTTGCCGGATTAAAATCTGACCAGCATGAGCTAAAGGGAATATATGATATAAACAAGGATATTGCCGGCGCAATATCCAGACAATACAATGTAAGAAATTATGATAGTCTTGCAGAATTATTTGAAGATTGCGATGCGGTTACTATTGCGGTTCCAACCGGGAATCACTTTGAAGTGGCAAAGCAGGCGATTCAATGCGGTTGTCATGTTCTTGTCGAAAAACCAATTACCTCAAAAGTGGAGGAAGCCATTGAGTTAATGGAATTGGCTCAAAAAGAAAAAATAATTCTTCAAATAGGGCATGTGGAAAGATTTAACGGCGCCGTAATTGAGCTTCAAAAAATCGTTGAAAATCCAATCTATATCGAAACAAAACGAATGGCGCCTTTTACACCGCGCATTCAGGATGCAGGCGTTGTACTGGATATGCTCATTCATGACCTCGATATAGTTTTGAATCTGGTAAAATCACCTTTGAAAGAATATCATGCTCTGGGACAGAGTATAAAAGGGCAGAATGAAGATATTGCGCTTGTTACTTTAAAGTTTGAAAACAATGCTATTGCTTCACTAATGGCCTCGCGTGTTAGCCAGGCTAAGGAAAGAAATCTTTACATTACCCAGGAAAACAGTTATATTATACTGAACTACACAAATCAGGATATTGAAATTCACCGAAAAGCCAGCAGCGCAAATCAGACCACGCCGGAGGAAATCCGGTACTCATCAGAATCGTATGTAGAAAATTTGTTTGTTCACAAGGACAATCCTTTAAAAAGCGAGCACATCCATTTTCATAAATGTATTTTCGGCGAATCTGATCCCGTTGTATCCAGGGAAAAAGATATTCAAACTCTGAAAATTGCCCTTGCAAGCGTTGAGATGATAAAAAATGGAAAAACAAAAGGAACTTTCTGATTCGCGCGATGTGCTTGATTTGCTGATCCCTGATGTTGGTCAAACGGGGAACATTGAATTGCTCAAATGGAATATCTCTGTGGGAGATACATTCTCGGCAGGAGATGAAATCTGCGATCTTGTTACCGACAAAGCCGCATTTAGTCTGGAAGCGCCAAACTCAGGTATTCTGGTCTCTCAATTTATCAGCAATGGATCTATTGTGAAATCCGGCGAAATTGCCGGTAGAGTTCGTATTATGCAGACTTTACCTTTTGACTAAAATCTTCGATTTCATCGACAAAAGTAATTTCAGGGGGCTCCAGCCCGTTAAAATAAGATGCATAGGCAAGGGTATACGCGCCGGTTCCGCTCATGGAAATTATATCTCCTACTTTTGGCTGCGGTAAGGTTGCCCGGTACATTTTATCGGCTCCGTCACAGCTCGGTCCGCATAGCATTACGGATTCATTTTCTCCGGATCCATTGGAATTTAGCGGATAGGTGATACCGTCGATAGTTTCCATTAAACCACTAAAAACTCCCGTGTCGAGAAATACCCATTTTTCACTTATGCCTTTTATATCACGATCAGCAATCCCAATGATGCGAGAATACAAAGTTCCAGCTGAGCCGCTTATAAACCGTCCGGGTTCTGCATAAAACTTTTTGAATACAATTCCTTTGGATGCGAGGCGGGAAATAGCCTCATAAACAACGGCGGCAATTTCCTGGATAGATGGCACCTCCCGCCCAAGATATATTGGGTAACCCCCTCCGATATTCAATATTTCTGTATATATATTGTATTTCTTTGCCATAATGGCTGCCTCGCCGACAATATCTATTGCTTCGCCCCATGTTTGAGCTCTTTCGCATTGTGAACCTACGTGAAATGTAAAGCCTGCAAGAGGCATTTGATTTGTTTGCATATATTGGAAAACTTCAGGCCATATTCTTTTCGGGCAACCAAATTTTCCGCTTAGCATCCACAGGCTTCCCTTATTTGGAACATCCAGACGCAATATGGGCTTGATTTGATTTTTATATGGTAAAAACTTTTTTGCCTCTGCCAGCGAATCAAAAGTCATGGTGAAAACTTTTTTTTCTATGGCAGTCTTTATGGCAGATTCCGGTTTTACCGGGTTCGAAAATATGATTTTTTCAGGCGCCACTCCCATATCCAGAAGATGCAAGATTTCCTGGATCGATGCAGTTTCAATGTCTGCATTTTCTTCCAGGAGAGCACGGAGCATATCATTATGCGAGTTTGATTTCATTGCATAGGCAATATGAAAATCAGAAAAAGCGTTTTTCATTTCCCGATAGTTTGACTGAATTCGGGATCGATCCATTAATAAAAAAGGTGTTTCCATCAGTTGTATAATACAACAAATCTGTCATGCTGTAAAGAAAATATTATGTCTGATATAGCCTATTGCAGCAATTCAAAAATATACCATATATCGATCAATATCAATCGTTAACTTTTGCAATAGATTTTTTATTTTCAAAATAAACATGATTGTATTTTGCAAATACATGAACGCCAGATAAGACGCATGCTACAAATCCGGGATATCCATCCAGGAATCCTTTTTTTAATAAATACATGCGGATAAAAGTAGCAAATGCCCGTAGGATCGGGGTGAAAGCACTTATTTTCTTATTTTTTTTTATTATCTCCTGCGCGCCAATCCAAGAGAACTTTTCCAAGGTTTTTATATGATCTGCGATTGAATCAAAAGAATAGTGAAGAATATCTCCTTTAAGCGGTTGAATCACCCCTCTTTGGACGATCACCTTATCGTGGGGATTAACTCCACCCCAAGAAGCAGTTTTTCGGTTGAAAAGGCGCACTCGCTTGTCAGGATAAAAACAATAGTTAAACCATCGATAGACATAAAATGTCTTCCGATTAATTATAAATCCTCCTTTTTCAGGAAGATCATTTTTTATTGATTCTATAGATTTTGAAAGTTCCCCAGAAAGTCTCTCATCACAATCCAAGCTCAATATCCAGTCGTATTTGGCCTTTGAAATTGCAAAATTTTTTTGTTCTATATAGCCCAGGAATTTTTGAGCTATTACACGTACTTTGAATTTCTTCGCAATATCAACTGTCCGATCCGCGCTTAACGAATCAACCAGCAATACTTCATCGACAACCGATAGCATGCTTTTGATGCAATCCCCAATTTTTTTTTCTTCATTATACGAAATGATAACTCCGCTGATTTTTGCCAATTTTCTTCCCCGATCTTTGCCCAAGAAACAATATCCGTGAGGTTTCGTCAAGATATTTAGTAATAGGCTATTAGTAATAGGCTATGAAAGCCTCTGGGGCTTGGGCATGAACTCAATAATCGACCCCATCATTGGTAAAAATAGGCGTTTTTGCTCGCGGAGCGCCCCAAAAAAGCAAAATTACCTCTTGATCGGGCATGAATTTTGAGTTCAAGCTCAGACTCTGTCTGTTTATATATCTCAAAGAATGAAAATTGGTTGATTGCATATACAGACAGACTAAATAAACCTATATCATATCTTAAGAACATCAAATGGTCGCTAACAACAATATTAAGAGAATTATTATCAGTCGAACAGATGCCATTGGCGATGTTATTCTTACATTACCAATCTGTGGCATAATAAAAAATAAATTTCCTGATGCGAAAATTATTTATCTGGGACGAACATATACAGAATCTGTAATAAAATGCTGTGAATACGTGGATGAATTTTTCAATGCTGATATAATTTTGGAGATGGAGGAGGGCGACGCGATTGCAGAATTAAAAAACAAAAATGCAAATTATTTTATACACGTTTTTCCAAACAAAAAATTGGCTTCTTTTGCGAAGAAGGCAGGAATTAAAAATCGGGTAGGAACTACCAATCGTTTGTTTCATTGGGGAAAAGTAAATAACCTAATCTGGTTAAGTAGAAAAAAGTCCAGTTTGCATGAATCACAATTAAATTGTAAATTACTAAGGCCATTAGGGATAAAAAATATACCTGCAATTGAAGAGCTTGCAGAGTTTACCGGTTTTTCAAAACTTCCATTGTTGGAAAAAAAATATCAGAGCCTTGCTGATCAGTCGAAAAAAACTCTTGTTTTGCATCCAAAATCAAGCGGGAGCGCAAGGGAATGGAGTTTGGAGAATTATAAGTCTCTGATTGATATTATACCGGCCAACCGCTTTAACGTCTTTATTAGCGGAACAAACAAAGAAAGAGTATCGCTAACGGACTGGATTAAAACTCTTCCTTCTCATGTTCACGATATTACCGGGAAATTTGATCTGGAACAATTTATTGCATTTATCAGTAGGGCTGATTATCTCGTTGCAGCCAGTACTGGACCATTGCATATTGCTTCGGCCTGCGGAATTGGAGCCATTGGTCTTTATCCTCCCATTAAACCAATGCATCCGGGTAGATGGAAACCAATCGGCCAAAATGCCCGTTATGTTTGTATCGACAAATCCTGCCACACCTGCCAAAAAAAAAACCAGAACTGTACATGTATAAACGAAATTAGTCCGGCGCAGGTCGCGGCATTAATACTATAATTTTACAGTAGAGCAGTACCCAGGAGTTCCGCCAATAATCTTTTGCTGTTTGCTTCGGCCAGAATTCTAATAATGGGTTCAGTATTTGAAGATCGAACATGAATCCACCCTTCTTGATGAGGAGAGATAAAATGATAACCATCCGATTTATCTATTTTCCATTTCGGGTATTTATTTTGAATCTGATTAGCAATTTTGATTATATCTTTTGAATTTCCAGTAATAGCCTCTTTTCTCATAAAGTACTCTGGAAAATCTTCCAAAATAGCAGGAAGCGACAACTTTGTCCGCAGCATGAGCGACAAAATCCACCCCATCGCAGAAATGGAATCTCGTCCAAAAGATGGAATAACCGGATCAATGACCCCGCCGTTGCCCTCGCCGCCAAATACGGCTTTTTTTCTTTTCATTAAATCAACTACATTTGCTTCTCCGACTTTGCTTCGGAATACCTTACATGAATACAGCGAAGCCGTGTATTCATTGTACAAAGATGAGGAAAGGTTTACTACAACGCTGCCTTTTTTCCGGAATAGCGCTTCTTTCATGGCAATTGGCAGAGTCAGTTCCTCTCCGATTGCTTTACCGTCAGGCGCAATTATTGCAAGGCGGTCGGCATCCGGATCAAAGGCAAAGCCGATATCGCACTTGTTCTCCACTACAAATTTTGATAATTTTCCCAATGAAGAGGGTACAGGCTCCGGAGGTCTTGGAAATGAATACTGAATTTCTGGAAAAAGGGAGTAAAATTTAATCCCCATCCTCGATAAAAGTGCCGGAGCTGCCTCTGTGGCACATGCGCCCAGCGTGTCGATGGCCACCTTTAAATTTCCGGATGGAATTTTATTTCCCGGAAAAATTCTGTCAAGGACATAGTTGATATGTAGCGCAACAGAAGCATCATGCGCATCGATTAAATTCCCCTGCTTCTTATAAATCCCCCATTGCCCACTTTCTGGATTTTTTTTCAGGTTCTCCATTAAAATGTCATTTTCTTTGGCCGTGAAGAAAAAACCTTCCTGTTTCATAAATTTAAAGGCTGTATACTGAACCGGATTATGGCTGGCCGAAATCATTATTCCGCCAGAAAGTTTATGATGCTGGACGTAGGCTTTTATAGTAGGTGTCGGGACAATTCCAAGAGAATGAACATTGCGTCCAAGCGATTGCAAAACACCTGTAACTATTTTTTCGACAGCTTCTCCTGTGGGGCGATTATCCCTTGCTACTGCTATTGTACCAGGTTTAACTGATTGATTGAATGCATGCATGATTAGAGGAATATTGGCTGCATTGATATCATCCGGAAATAAGCCGCGCATGCCAGAAACGGATAATTTCAGGGTAGTGGAGTTTAAATTAACTTTCATTCTTTTTCAATGTTTGAAATAATCAAATTTTTTTCATGGATACTTTCATTGTAAAGTTTGTGGATCAATAATTGCGAATGGACTCTGCATGAAACATGTATTAGTATTCCGAACAGTACGCCATATAATGCCAGTCGGTTGAATTTTGCCCGATAAAAATTTTTCCATTGATGCCTTGCTTTATCTATGCTTATATTCTTAAAAAATTTATCTTTATACAATTGATTAGCTAGGTAGGCAGCAGAAACAAGCCCTCCCCACCATGCGATAATCGGCATCAGGGAAATAAAAAAGGCCAGCAACAGGATTACTTTAATGACAATCCAGGGGATTTTGTCTGGTGCAATGTTTTTAATTATGTTCCATACTTTCATATTAGCGCCCTTAAATTTTATTTTTTCTGAATAATATCCTTTTATCGGAAAACGGGGCTGATATTTTTAGAGCGCCGGATTGAGTTTGATCTTCATCATCGGGATTATTCTCGCGATCCGGGGGCGCCTCATGCCTAAAAAAACCTCTCAATCCAGATCGAAATGCATCAGAATCGCCTTGATCGCGGTAGACCTGCGCTACATGAGAAAAAAGGTAAACCACAAGAAATAATGCAGAACCATGCATTGCCAGCAATAAAAAAGAGCGGAATATTTTCCTTTTTTTTCGGAATCTGTGGATAAAAATAATCAAACTAAGAACAAAAAAGGAAAACTGCAATCCCATTGCCATTATGGCCGCATGATAAGGGAAGATTAAAACAACTATAATATTGCCGATACTGACAAATAAAAAGAGGAAAAGCAAAAATAGCATGACATTCCATTTTATGTTTATTTGAAATGTCAACTCTTTATTCTCTGACCGGAAGAAACAAGAGAGAAAGGGGGTCGGCTGAGATACCGCTGATATATAAAGAAACATGCAAATGCGGGCCGGTTGCCATTCCTGTGGAACCGGCAAAACCGATGAGATGACCCGCTTTTACCATCTGACCCGTGTAGGTATTCAGTTTACTCATGTGCATATAAACGCTTAAAATTTTATTTCCATGATCTATCCAGACACAATTTCCCTCAAAATATAAATTCTCTGCAACCACAACCTTGCCGTCAATCATTGCATATATCGGCGCCCCTGTTTGTGCGTAAAAATCCAGACCTCTATGTACGGATATTTTGGGTTCCCTTGATATTTTCCGGCCATTTAGCATTTCATATTGGTCATAAATTCTTTTCGCATAAAATGGCGAAGTAATCCGGTGGAAATCTCGCGGATAAGCGGTAGAACTCTTGATATGATCCGGATCAAGGGCAGAAAAAAGTTTTTCCTTGATTTTCGCTTCGTATTGAATTTTTTCTTGAATTATTTTGTCTTGTTGCAGGTCGGTTCTGGAGTATTTCCCAAGATTTAAAGCGGTTTTATATACCGGAAATTCTTTTTTCTCCAGAAACAAATCATGCGAACAAGTCTTTTTGATGCCATTTAATTTATAGGCGATTGATATATTTGCAGAGTTTGCATTTTCTTCCGGATTGATGACAAAGAATCCACGGTATCCCCATTTGAGAGACGTTAATAAAAATTGTTTTTTATCAACGATAAATGATGGAATTTCGTCAAATTTATTTTTTGCAGATGGAATCAGCTCCAAATAAATAATATCCCCATGAACAAATTTGCGGGCGTAGAGATTTATTTGATAATCAGCGCTTTCCATTTTTTTATATTGAGCTGAACCCTGATCATAATTTTTGGGCGCAATGAGAGTAGTGTGCTTTGAAATGGATATAGTTTTCACGGGTAAAAAGGTAGCGTCAGATTTTATTATGCCAGCGCCAGTATTACAGGAAAGCAGAAGTGTATTTAGAAGGATTGTTCCTGATATTCGCACAAGGTATACTTTTTTATGATATGGATACGGTGTACATGATTTTATGGAACCTGAATTCGTTGCGTGTCTGGAAACCTAATTTCCCTTGAAGGTGATGAGCCTTTTCAAAGTATGTCATCTATCATTTTATGGATAAAGCGCATTTACGAGAAGAATATGGAAAAAAATTTCGGGATTTTGAGAAAAGTCCGCTAAAGATTGACGCGCTTGTGGGGATTCGTCAAAGAATTCACGTTTTTTTCCACAGGAGAATCGTAAAAAGAATTATGGCCTATTCTCCCATGAAAACGGAATTGCCCATTCTGGATTTAATCAAGGATTTAAATTACGATATATATATCCCCCGAATACAGGGAGAGCAACTGATTCCAGTATCTTTAAGTACCGGGGAAATTGACAGTATTTCTTCAATGGATTTTATTATAGTACCGGGCCTTTTTATTACAAAGGAAGGTATACGATTAGGCAGGGGAGGAGGCTACTATGACAGGCTTCTTTCTGGTTATCCCCGAAACAAGACTGTATTTATCGGTTTTGATTGGCAGATCAAAAATGAACTTTCAGAAGATCCATGGGATAAAAGGGTAGGTTTCTGGATCACCCAAAACGAAGATGGCGCCTGCCCTGAAAATAAACAGTTTACAGAATAAAATTTTTTTGAAATATGACTGGAAAATATAGAAAAAGTAGGCGAATACATTAGTATATTATAATATATTAATATCATCAAGATGAGGATAAAAAGGAGTATAAATGACAGTAGAAGCAAAAAAGGGTGAAAATGCCAATGGATGGACTAAATCGCAAAAAATGGCCGTGTGGTCTATGGTCGCGTTTACCATTTTGTTGATTCTTCACATATATTTTTTTCGGGGTGACTGGAGCTTTATTACCGCTTTTTTTACGGCTGACCTGATACCATGGGTAATGCTATTATTTTTTGTGGCAATTGGCTTGTGTTTTTATGTGACATATCACTATATTCGCAACCTTTAACCTTATTTGGGTATAAGAAAAATGGTACGAACACACAGAGAAGAGAGAATTTTTATTCGATGGATTCAGGTAAAATAATTGTATCCATCCTGGAATCTTCTCTGTGTTCCGGCGCTTCCAAAAGAAAATGTAATCCGCGACTTTCGTCTCTTTCAAGGCAAGAACGGATAATTAATCTGGCGCAAAGTATAATGTTGCGAAGCTCAAGTATTTCACGGGTGAGTCGGGCACGCTGGTAATAATCGTTCACATCTTCTTGAATAATATCCATAATTTTCAGGGCGCGATCCAGCCGGGGTTTTGACCTTACAATGCCTATATAATCCCACATAATATCCTGAATTTCCCTTCGCAGATGATTGATGATTCCCCACTCCTGAACATGCACAGTTTCCTTATTGTTCCAGGGAGGAATTTTCCCAAAAGCATCCCGGTCGTTTCTTTTGGCGTCATATCTGTGAACAATATCCTGAACAGCCCGGTAACTAAAGACCAGAGATTCAAGAAGCGAGTTTGACGCAAGCCTGTTTGCCCCATGCACGCCGGTAGAAGCAGTTTCACCTGCTGCATATAGGTATTTTATGTTGGTCAGGCCATTGTAGTCGGTTAGAACTCCACCACAAAGATAATGGGCGGCTGGTACAACAGGTATGAGATCTTGTGCGGCATCCAAATGATATTTGGACTTAAGAGTTTCATAAATATAGGGAAAACGATCAGCCATTTTTTGTTGTCCAATAGAGCGGCAATCCAGATAAACAAATTTGTCACCGTGTTTTTTTAATTCAGAATCAATAGACCGGGCTACTATATCTCGCGGAGCCAGTTCTTCCATGGGATGATAGTTTTTCATAAAATATTCCCCTTGTTTGTTTATCAATTTTGCTCCTTCACCCCGGATAGCCTCCGATAAAAGAAAAGCAGGATCAGAGTCAAAATAAAGTACTGTAGGGTGAAATTGAATAAACTCCAGGTTGCGGATATTACAGCCGGCGCGATAAGCCATGGCGACTCCATCTCCCGTACATTCGGAGGGGTTTGTGGAAAACGGATAGACTCTACCTGCTCCGCCAGTAGCAATTAAGGTGAAGTTTGCCAGAATAGTACAAATTTCGTTTGTTTTCGTATCTAATGCATATATGCCATAGCAATTTTCAATTTTTTCCCTATTATTACGATTCATATGATGCTCTGTTATTAAATCAACAGCCATCTGGTTTTCCATTAGTTTTATATTGTTGTTTTTGGCTATCTTTTCAAGAAGAAAATTCTGGATGTTTTTACCTGTCTGGTCTAAAAAGTGTATGATACGTTTATCGGAATGTCCTCCTTCCATTCCGAGATCCAGGTTACCGAGTTCATCTTTGGTAAACAGAATTCCCATATTCAGGAGGTCATGAATTCTTTCAATGCCATCATTTACCAGAATTTCTACTGATTTCTCATCACACAAACCGGCTCCCGCATTTAAGGTGTCCTTCATGTGCTTTTCAGGAGAGTCCCCTTCTCCAATTGAAACGGCCACTCCTCCTTGTGCAAATCTTGTTGATCCCGACAGAGAATTGTCCTTGGTAATTATGATTACTTTACCATACTCGGCAGCTTTGAGGGCAAAATATAAACCGGATATACCAGATCCAATAACCAGAAAGTCACAGCGATCTGATTTCATTGGCGTTATGTTTAAGAATCAGCCTTTTTTTTGCTTTTGCTGATTTTTTTAACAGGTTTTTTAATGGGAGTTGATTTCTTTGTAGTTTTTGAAGTTGTGGTTAATGAACGAGAACGTTTTTTTGTTTCTACACCGGGAGCTCGTGTTTTGATTCCATATTTTTTTATGAGTTCTCCAATTTCCTGTTCTTTTTGCTTTAAGGAGTTAAGATGCTCATAAACCATCTTCATGAGTTGATCTTTTTTCACAGGCTTCTCCGCAAATGAGATTTTCAATTTCTTTGCCAAAGCCTCTACGCGCTGCGCATCGCTGCTTAACAGGATAAAATTTTTTTCGCTCCATTCTTTTCGGTTTCTTAAAATTTCCTGTATAAAATGAGTGCCTTTCAGGCTGGGTTCGGCGTCATATTCCAAAAATACAAGCGCATATCCATCTGGATTTATTAATGAGCCGTTTAATTCAGGAAGGCCAGGATTTGATTTTCCATTGCTTTTGGTTATGGTGTCATGGTAACGTAATACTTCATTTACATTGAGCTGATTCAGGTAACACCCATTTTTGAGAATCATTTCCCGGGCATCTGAAAATTTGTAAAATGAATCAATTTGCAATCGAAAAGGTTTCAACGCATTTTTCAGAAGATCAATAAAACTGTGATTGTCGTCAATAATTAATGCTTTCATTTTTAATAAATACCATCATTTTTTTAAGTCAGTATTCACCAGATCCTGGAAGTTTAATACATGGACAAGTACTTTAGGTATACAAAACCGAAAAAGCGCTTTTCATACAATCGGACACAAACATCAAGTTTTTTGCTTCTCCGTCAATTATGAATGATAATAGTATATTAAAATATTAGAATATCAGCAACAAGAAAAACATATGAGTACTGAGCTTGGGCCGGAACTCGTAATTCAGTCAGAAAGATTTAAATTAGCGCGGTTTTGGTGCGCGAAGCGCCGCAAAACCGCGCATTTTAATACATTCTGACGTGAATATTGAGGTTCCAGCCTAAGTTCTACTGAGCTGGTTCAGTATGTTTTTTTGTGGGGGAGAAAATTATTTGTTAGGGACGGGGTCAGCAGAGCCCGGGAAGGCGTGCGGCTTTGAATTGAATCTGCTTGACGTGCTGACGAAAATTCCAAAACTGCTTTTGCATTCGGCGTCGTGGCCAAGTGGCTAAGGCAGGGGCCTGCAAAGCCCCGATCGCCGGTTCGAATCCGGCCGACGCCTGAGAAAAATGCCCGAGTGATGGAATAGGTAGACATACAGGACTTAAAATCCTGGGGACGCAAGTCCGTGCCGGTTCAATTCCGGCCTCGGGTAAATATATAATGTCGGAATCATATGATCTAATCGATACGCACTGTCATATTGACATGCTTCTGAACAAAGGCGCAGCAATTCAGGAAATGGAAAAGGCTCTCGCCGAAAATGGTGTAAGCTCTGTTGTTCAAATTGCATCCGATGCTGATGCAATGGAATTTTCTCCTTCTTTTTGTGAAAAGCAGTCCGGGGAGATACAGTATTATTATACGATTGGTCTGCATCCAAACGAAGCGCATGAGCTGGATATTCAATCGGGAGTTTACCATATTCAGAAAAATGTTCATGATAAAAGGTTCGTGGGAATAGGGGAGGTGGGTCTCGATTATTATTACGGACTGGAACATCGCAAGCTTCAAATGGAAACTTTTGAAATTTATCTGGATACAGCCCAACAGTTACGAAAACCTGTAATTGTTCATACAAGGAATGCACATGATGATACCCTGCATATGATTCGAAAATATTGTGCCGATATTGATTTTTTAATTCATTGTTTTTCTGGAAATGCTTCCCAGATGAAAGATTATCTGGATTGCGGGGCATTTATATCATTTTCGGGAATTGTTACTTTTAAAAATGCCGATGAGCTCAGGGACGCCGCCCGATATTGTCCGATAGATCGAATTGTTGTGGAAACAGATTCTCCGTATCTGGCTCCAGCTCCCTATCGCGGGAAAATGAATCAACCGGCATGGGTGCGATTGACAGCCCAGTTTATTAACAATCTCAGAGGTGAAGATTTAAACAGATATTATTTTGAAAATTCGGTGAGATTTTTCAAATTATCAAAATAGAATTAAAAACGGCTCAATCTTAAAAATAATGAAACCCGCATAGCGGGTTCATTATTTTTAAAGGAGATTTGTTCTGGTTATGGAGTAATTGCAATGGTTTCATCCCGGTTGATGACATCCATTATGTGACTATACTCGGGACTATCTTTACCATACAAGATTTCCGTCGCTCTTGCAAGATGTTTATTTTTCTCATGCTTAAAATATTTCAGATCATGTTCAGAGCCTGCACCATATTTTTCCAGTATTTTTTCCTGGAAGGCATAGGCTGAAGCAAGATACTTGTGGGGTTCAGCAATAGTCTCATATTTTGGATCAAGGGCAAGATATCGATTGAGCACATCAATAATTTGAGGAATATTGCCAAGATCATATTGTGCCATAGCCCAGTCACGGTATATGTTGGACAACAGGGCTTTAAAATCCGGAGATTCCTTTATTTTCACATTTTCAATTTCATCCAGCTGGTGTACAGCCTTTGTAAAATATGTTACTGCCTTTAATTTTGCTGATCTTTTTTCATCGCTTTTCTTTTTTTCTTCCCGGTTTTTCCTGTCCATAGTTTGCCAGTACCATTTCTCATTTAAGCGAAGTGTTTCTTCAGATTCTTTGGTTGAACGTTCGATGGCTTCTCTCATTTTTATCAATAGTGATTTTCCCACCTGATAGTTGCTTAATGCAAGATTTAATTGACCCTGTGCATAATTATTATCCAGTTTTATCAAATCGTCCAGAGCCTTTACGTAGGATTTATAATCTTCATTTTTCCACGCATTGGTTTCGGTTGTTGGTTTTGCGGCAGTTGTGTCCGTAGTTGCGGCAGTACCTGATCCTGTAGTACCTCCAGTTGTGCCTGGAGCTGTATTTTGCTGCGCACTTCCCTGTGCATTGGATTGCCCCTGGTTCGCATTACCGGTTTGCGCAATTAAAGCGCTAAACAGAGGCAATGCAGCGGCAATTATTATGTATTTTAGCCATTTCATTGTATACCTACCTTATTATTAAACAAATCATGTAAGACTTCCTTTTCTTACTCATGTATTTTATCGGGCATTTTTGATCCCAAACTTAAAAAAAATCTTTATAAGTCCATATTTTTTATGATATAAAAGATAATATTTTATTTACTTCTTTTTTTTCTCCAACAATGAGGGGAACTCTCTGGTGAAGTGAATGCGGCTGGATTTCCATTATTCTGGATTTCCCATCGATTGCCATGCCATTTGCTTGCTCTGCAATAAACGCAATAGGATTTGCTTCGTACATGAGCCTGAGTTTTCCTTCTGGCGATTTTTTTGTGGTTGGGTATACAAATATTCCGCCCTGGATGAGGGTGCGGTGAAAATCGGCCACAAGCGAGCCAATGTATCGGGCAGTATATGGTCCAGCATCAGGGCTTTTTACATAATCAAGCCATTTATGATAGCCTTCTGAAAAAGATTGTGAATTTCCTTCATTAATACTAAAGCATTTTCCATTTTCCGGGAATGTGATATTGCTGCGGCTTAGCAGGTAATCTCCCACATGAGGATCCAGCGTAAACATATGAACCCCTTTACCGGTTGTAAACACAAGTACCGTGCTTGATCCATACATAATATAGCCTGCTGCAATTTGTCGGTGGCCTGGTTGCAATATTATTTCAAGCGGATCGGTGTAGGATTGTTTTGTTTTTTCCATAATCGAAAAAATAGTGCCTACAGAAATACCCACATTTAAATTGCTTGATCCATCCAGGGGATCAAAAAAAATTATATACTTTCCGCCGGATTCCTGTAAAATTACAGGATTTTCATTTTCTTCAGAGGAGATAATGGCGACATCGGCATTTAATCCAAGGCTTTCTATCAGCATTTTATCTGCCAGCTCATCCAGTTTTTTTACTTCTTCGCCATGAACATTTGTGGAGTTGGTTTTGTCAGAAACACCTGTAAGACCGTCTCTTTTTACGTGATTGGCAATGTGCTTGCTGGCCAGCGTAATCCCGGATAAAAGCAAGGCAAGTTCTCCTGTCAGGTTTTTATTTTCCGAATATTCCCGCATTAAAAACTGCTCAACACTTGTCAGGGCACTTTTAGACGATTTGTATGGCAACATAATCTATTCCGGTTGAATCCTTTGTTATGTAAAGTAGTTTTTGCGCTGCACATCAGGGCAGAGGTAAGCACTTTCTTTTAATCAATGTTTTTTGGGCTCTCGATGGGCTTTTTCAAAACGCCCTTCCCATACCACTCCTGGAGCGATCGGGTCGGTCGGGATGGCGAGTTCATAGTCAAAATTCCCCATGACATAGTCATGGATATACTTTGCAGCTTCCTTGGCCTGTCCCATAGCCAGGATTACTGTGGCTCCTCCGGTCACGCTATCCCCACCCGCGAAAACACCTTTCATGCTGGTGTGGTAGGTTTTTTTATCAACCATGATGATTCCCCATTTGTTTTTGGTGAGTTCCGGGGTTACATCAGTAATAATCGGGTTTACATCGCAGCCAAGAGAAAATACAGCAGTATCAATTTCATCGGTAAAAAATTTTCCAGTAGGCATGGGTTTTCGGCGACCGCTTTCATCGGGTTCCGATAATTCCATAATTTCGCACTTAACGGCCTTCACGGCGCCTGTTTCGTCGCCAATAAATTCTACAGGATTCGATAGCCATTTAAAATTAATAAATTCCTGCTCGGCATGCTCCAGCTCCTCGGTTCTTGCCGGAGATTCTTCGCGGGATCTTCGGTAATAGCATACTGGATTTGCACCGAGTCTTTTGGCCGTTCGCAATACGTCCATAGCGGTGTTCCCGGCTCCAATAACCGCTACCTTTTCCCCTTGAACAATGGGTGTTGGATAATTCGGGAAATCGTTGGCGTGCATCAAATAAATTCGCGTTAAGTATTCATTGGCAGAATATACTCCATTTAGATTTTCGCCTTTGATTCCCAACATCTTGGGCAGACCGGCTCCGGTGGAAATAAACACAGCGTCAAAACCCTCCTTGTCTCGAAGATCTTCAATGGAGAAGACCTTCCCAATGACCATATTGTAAACAAAGTTTACTCCCATGTCTTCGAGAAGCTTTAAATCTTCATCAATAATTTCAAGCGGCAATCTAAAGCGCGGAATACCGTAGACCATAACTCCGCCGCCCCGATGAAATGCCTCAAAAACAGTAACATTGTGTCCCCGTTTGCGAAGCTCATAGGCGGCAGTTAAACCTGCGGGACCAGCTCCAATAACGGCAATATTTTTTCCTGTATCGGGTTCTATTTTTGGAATTCGATCTAATTTATGCTCTCTTTCATAGTCAGCAACAAATCGCTCGAGGTTCCCAATAGCCACAGGTTCATGCTTTTTGCCGACGATACAAACCAGTTCGCACTGTTTATCCTGAGGACATACTCGTCCACAGGCAGCCGGCAGAAAATTGGTTTCGCGGATTTTTCTGGCAGCAGCGGCAACATCGCCTTCTTCAACAAGTTTTATAAATGCGGGAATATCAATACCCACCGGGCAACCGGGAATACAGTCGGGTTTTTTGCATTGAATACATCGAAATGCTTCGGCTTGCGCCTGGTCGAGTGTATAGCCAATAGGTACTTCTTCAAAGTTGGTTACCCTTTTTGCCGGATCATTCAATGGCATTTCATTACGAGGCTTTGCCATTCGATCCTTTGCTTTGATTTTAACCGGTTCGTCTTTTACTGTTTCGCTCATATTATTCCTTTTAATTGGCCTGGACTGATTTCAGCATATCAAAGGCAACTTTTTCTTTTACCACAAACATTTTTTGTCGTTTCATCAGCTCGTCAAAATTGACATCGGCGCCTTTAAAATCGGGGCCATGAAAACAGGCAAATCGCGTTTTCCCTGCAATGGTAACTCTGCATGCTCCGCACATTCCAGTTCCGTCTACCATGATTGCGTTTAGGGAAACCCAGGTTTCAATTTCTTTTGCCACCCCAATTTCGGTAATGGCTTTCATCATGGGAACAGGGCCTACGGCCAGAATCATGGAGACCTTTTCCCGATTTACAATAAAATTTAATCCATCGGTTACCATTCCCGATATTCCCAGAGACCCATCGTTGGTGGTTATTATAACTTCGTCGCATACCTGATTTAATTCATCGATCATTAGAAGCAGGTCTTTGTTTCGGGCGCCTACAACACCATAAACTTTATTGCCTCGATCTTTGAGATCCCGGGCAGTAGGGATTACTGCTCCAGTTCCATACCCGCCGCCAATGACCACACAGGCTCCGTCATATTTGGCCACATGCGATCGCTGACCAAGAGGGCCTACGATATCCTCAAAACAATCGCCCACATTTTTTTGCGTTGCTTCGGTAGATGTAACTCCAGCGGCCATAATAATAATTTCAAGATATCCTTCTTCCCGGTTCCACCCACAGATAGACAGCGGCATTCTTTCGCTGTGGGAGCCAGGCCTTACAATAATAAACTGGCCCGCTTCAATTTTTTTTGCGATAAATGGGGCATGCACCCTGAAGTAAAATGTGTTTGGGGAAAGCTCTTTTTTTAAGAGAACTTTGTAATCCTGTTTAAAACTTTTTCTCATACCCTCACCTTTTTA
>JAOUFE010000206.1 GCA_029858425.1 Spirochaetia bacterium
ATTCAGCCGGTAAAATTATATTACTCATTCGATTGATACTCGATCATTGGACATTTACTCATAAATAATTTTAAATTCTGTCGCCCAACGTTTGCGCATAACTGACGTTTTTTGATGGTCTGAATCAGCAAGGCGAGCACAAACCAAACTCCAGTTTGGTGCGAGTCCTTGCGGTTAAATGAAGACCATCAAAAAATGTGGTCGAACAATCACAAGATTACATTAGCAGATAAAATGTCTTTACTGTAAATCCATATTTTAGAATGTAGAATTGTGAGACCGGAGCCGCTTTAAAGCGGCGAACCTGTTATGCGCTGTTAGATGACGTAGCAGCCTTGTAACTAGAACACCATTTTTTACACGGATGTGAAAAATGGTTGGAAAATTATAATGAATAAACATTTTACATTACGATTGGTAATCTTATCAATTATAGGGTACCTCTAAAAACCCGGGAAAAATATATAGTCAGCCGTTGTCGCGATTATAGTATTGCTAATGGCACAACAACTTTTATTTCATGACTTTTCAAAGAACCTTCAAAAGATTTCAGAAATTGGCGACGGACTGGAACGATTAAATTGTGTTATCGATTGGTCTATATTTCGTAAGCTGCTCAAAAAAATCAGGAACAACAAAACAGGAGCAGGTGGCAGGCCGGCATTCGATGAAATCGTCATGTTCAAAGCTTTGATCCTGCAGCAACTCTATGAATTATCGGATGATCAGGTTGAATTTCAAATCAGGGATCGTCTTAGCTTCATGAGGTTTCTTGGTATTCAATCTTTTGCGGAAATTCCGGATAGTAAAACCATTTGGGTATTCCGGGAAAAACTAACAGAAAAGAATCTGGTCAAAAAGTTGTTTGATCTTTTTTTGAAGGCGCTTGAGGCGCAAGGATTCAATGCCACGAAGGGACATATAATAGATGCCACCATTGTTAACACCCCGAGGCAAAGAAATTCGCGTGAAGAAAATCAGCAAATAAAAGACGGGAAGGTCCCGGAGGATTGGAACAAGAATCCCAGCAAACTTGCCCAGAAAGATACCGATGCCCGCTGGTTGAAGAAAAACGGGGAAAAATTTTTTGGCTACAAGAACCATGTGGTTGCTGATGTGAAAGGTAAATTAATTCGTGATTATTCTGTTACCCCGGCTTCGGTGCATGACTCCCAAGCGGCCCCCGATCTATTATCAAGGATTCCAAAAGGGGATAAAATCTACGGCGATTCAGCTTACCATAGCGATGACATCTCCGATGTAATCAATAGCCGTAAATTAATTCCTAAAATTTGTAGTAAAGGAAAACGAGGAACCCCGCTAACTCCCGGCCAGATGAAAAAAAACCGGAAAATATCAAAACTCCGTTCCAGGATAGAACATATTTTTGGCAGGATGACTCAAATGGGAAATATTTGTGTACGCACCATTGGCAAAGAACGGGCAACGACGTGCATTGGTTTACAAAACCTGGTCTATAATATGGATCGGTTTGCTTTTCTAATGAGATAATAGATATATATGCCAAAGGTTTATTGTCAAATGTGTAATAAACTATTCAAAAAGTTACGACCCGGCGATTCAATAGAAAATTTGCTCGGCTCTACGCATGCAATTTTTATACTCTTCGCTATACTCGCACACCATACTGGCTTTTCTTGGGTTTTTAGAGGTGCCCTATAGTAGTAGACAGATAGTATCTGAAAGATATAAAGATTTTATGATTCGAGAGAATAGTACGCAATATGCACTGCTTGGACTTTTAACGGTGCAGCCTATGTCTGGCTATGAGATTAAAAAAAATATTGAAAACTCAATATCTTTTTTCTGGAGTGAAAGCTTTGGTCAGATTTATCCTGCGCTAAAAAAAATGGAACGCAATAATTTGATTAAGTCAAAAAATATGCCGGATCAAAAGGGAAAACTCAAAACGGTATATCAGATCACTAATAATGGCCGAAAGAAACTGGCTGAATGGCTCCACAAACCAGTGCAACCTTCCCGAAAAAGGAATGAATTGCTGCTAAAATTGTTTTTTGGAAATCAAATGTCATCGGAAACACTGGAGAGTCATTTTAATAAAGAAAAGGAAAAACATCAGAGTCTTATGCAGATGTATCAGATCACAGAAAAAAAACTGGATACAGAATGCAGTCTATTGCCCGACTATGAATTTTGGAAGATCACATTGTTTTATGGGCAATTCCAAAGTCAGGCGATTCTGGAATGGGTTGAAAAATCCAGGGATCTATTGTCGAAAAAGAAGAAATCGATTTAAAAAAAATATTAAAAAGGAGATTCACATAAATGAAAAGAATACTGTTTATACTGGCGTGTTTGTTTTTTGCATGGATGCCTCTTGCTGCCGAGATAGAAAACAATAGT
>JAOUFE010000207.1 GCA_029858425.1 Spirochaetia bacterium
AAAAAAATAATAACGGGCTTAAAACACTCTCTCATGGAAAAAATGCCGGTTTATGAAAAACAAACTCATGAGGGTAAAACCCCGCAAGAAATTTCAGAGTCTGGAGATTGCCGCATACTGGATAACTATTTTTCACGTGAAGAAATCTGGGCCTGCACAAGCTGTTTTGCTTGCGCCGAATCGTGTCCGGTTGGTAACAACCAGTGGGAACCCATAATACAAATGAGACGTTCTGCTGTTCTCAACGAAGGGGTCATGCCGGTACAATTGCAAAACGCCCTGACAAATATTGAAAACCAGGGTAATCCATGGGGAATTTCAAGAGACGACCGGGAAAAATGGACTGAAGGACTAGACATACCAACCATGCGCGATTTAAAAGAAAAAGGGCAAATGCCAGAAGTTTTGTATTGGGTGGGTTGTGCCGGAGCATTTGACGATCGTAACAGGAAAATTGCCCGCGAATTATCGTCATTGTTAAAAAAAGCCGGAGTTAGTTTTGGAATTCTTGGAATTGAAGAATCTTGCACGGGAGACTCGGCAAGAAGGGCGGGAAATGAATATTTATTTCAAAGTCTTGCCACAGCCAATATTGAAATTTTAAATAATTACGGTGTAAAAAAAATTATCACCCCTTGCCCGCACTGTTTCAATACCTTGAAAAATGAATATTCGGCTTTTGGGGGAAACTATGAGGTATTACACCACAGCGAATTTCTTTCGATGCTGATTCATAGCGGTCGACTTGAAATCAACGCTTCAAAGGAAGCTGTCGAAACCATTACCTATCATGATTCCTGTTATCTGGGCAGACATAATGGAAACTACGATTATCCAAGAAATATTGTTCAAATGACAGGAAGCCCGATTGCAGAACCCCGGGAATCGAGGGAAACAGCAATGTGTTGCGGAGCTGGCGGAGCGCAAATGTGGATGGAAGAAACGGGAACCGAACGGGTGAATATATCCCGAACAAACCATCTTCTGGAGGCGGGTTCAAAAACCATAGCAACGGCCTGTCCGTTTTGTATTACCATGATAAATGACGGAATTAAATCCAGAGAATTAACGGAAAGTCACAAGGTTCTTGACATTGTCGAAATTATTTCAAAAAATCTGGCGACAGACCGGACATAGTAATAAAAATAATCTTTCGGGGAGATATAATGGCAAATATTCACAAGACAGCGCTGGTAGATGAAAAGGCAGAGTTGGCTAATGACGTTGAAATCGGTCCGTTTTCTATAATTGGACCAGACGTTAAAATTGATTCCGGAACAAAAGTCGGTCCCTACGTTCAAATAAAAAATCGTGTCGATATTGGCAAAAACAACCAGATTCTGCATGGAACCTGCATTGGCGAAAACGGTCAGGATCTGAGTTTTAACAACCCGGATGCGCATATTGTTATTGGAAACGATAATACCATAAGAGAAATGGTCACCATTCATCAGCCATCCAAAAAAGGAAATGCGACGAAACTGGGCGACAAAAATTTTATAATGTGTAATGTCCATATCGGGCACGATGTAATTCTCGGAAACAGCAATGTTATCGCGACAAATACCGCCCTTGGCGGTTATGTACAACTGGAAAATAATGTTTTCCTTAGCGGACTCGTTGGAGTACATCAGTTTGTACACATTGGCAGTTACTCCATCGTTGGCGCGGGTACTCCAACACTCATGGATGTGCCTCCCTACAGCATGATGACGGGTTCGCCCGGAGTTATTACCGGTTTGAATATGGTGGGAATGAAAAGGGCAGGATTTTCCCCCGAAAAAATAATGATTATCAAGGAAATTTACAAAACTACTTTTATGAGGAAAACGCCGCCTGCAAAAGCCTCCGATGAACTTGAAAATAATTTATTAAACCAGTATTCTGCGGAAAGCGAACAATATGCCGTGATTCGTCACTATATTGATTTCTTGCGTTCCTGTAAAAGAGGCGTTGCGCCCCGGCACGCTTAATCCAGAAGATCGTTTAATGAAGAAAGTACTGCATCAATGGGGATGCCATAGGCATTGCAAACCTGTTGAAGCGTTTCAAACTGATTAACGCCACAGTGGGAGCATCCACCCAGGTGATATCCGGTAAGTACAAGACCCGCTTCAGGGTGCATTTCTATAATTTGCCTTACAGTCATATCTGCTTCAAATTTCTTGTTTTGAATTGTCTCTTCCATGATAATCCCCTTGTAAACCCAAAATGCCCTTTTTGAATAATGGAGTACGGCATGGGCAGGTTTCGTCTATTATGCCTGTCTACTGTCTCCCATTTTTTGTATTTGTATCAGGAATATATAATATTGAATTCACGTCGTCTATTATTATTTTCGATGATTTTATCATTAAAGCGGGACGGACTATTTGAATTGAG
>JAOUFE010000208.1 GCA_029858425.1 Spirochaetia bacterium
TTTGTTAAACAACACTTTAAAATTTTTTAGAGGGATTTTCAGTCCCTGCAAAGTCAGAACGACAAGCGGAATCCCCAGGCCATCTTCTTCCTGTAGTGGATCGTTTATACGGTTTTCCAGAATTTTCTCGAGGCTTTCAGAGCTTTTGGAGTTTTGACAGGCTTCTTTCAGACGCTCCTTTTCGATTCTGGAGGCGCCGCCATAGTTAATGACTTCAAGACGAAAATAATCTTTGGTAATCTTTGTTACAATTCTAAGGTGAAGATTGTTTTTTCTACAGGTATGGGCAAAATTTTCTGCCTTGTTCGATGCTATTTCTGTCTTAAAAATTTTCAGCCAGTGTTCATAGGGAATATCGCCCCATCCCAGTTCGGTTATCACATATTCATAAAAAGCATATTTATACAGCGCCTTCATTCCGTTGGCCGCCAACTCGTAGGCGACAGTATAAATTGGGGAACCCAGCCCGGGTCTCCCCAGAATTTCGGCAATGGATTTAATTCGCGTTTGAATATAGTCCTGAATCCCGGAATATAAATCGTAGGCAATAAATTCAAATTCAATTTTTTCAATATCTTCTGCGGAAAGATGATCGGGTTTATTGTTTATTTCGCTCATAATAGTGTTATGAAAAATTGATAAAATGCATCGCCTTTCATTTCATCGAGAAACTGATTGTCATAATAATTCCGGTCTTCATTTGTAAGTCCAAGTTTTTGCGCAATACGAGCTTCCCCGGAAAGATCTTGTTCTGTTAATTGTCCGTATTTGTATTTTTTTGCCAGAATATCTCCGTAGGCTACCAGGAGCAGCAATATTTTTTCATTTTCATTTGTTAGAGTACCCACTACAAGTTCCGGGTCATTATGATGCATGGCAATAATTTTATACACCTCCGGCAGATTCCAGAATTCAATGCACCGCGCTCCAAGTTCATTATGGTTAAACCCAAAATATTTTGACTCAATGGCAAAAAAGGGAGCGTTGGCGTCCAGCGCTTCATGAAGTACTGTTATAAACAATTTTCTATCAAGCGAATTTAAAATTACTTTTCCAATATCGTGAATGGCTCCGCCAATAAACGCCTCCTCTTTATATTGATCCAAATGCAGACGAACAGCGAGATTTTTGGAAACGATACCGCAAACTACAGAGTGCTGCCAGACAAATTTTCTAAATTTGCTGTAATTGGCTGACGCATAGGCATTTTTTATAGAGGCCGCAATGGAAAAGCTGATTACTGTTTGAAATCCAATTATGCCAATGGCCTGCTCCAGCGTGGTAACCTCATTGCCGCGAAAATAAAAGGATGAATTGGCAATTTTCAAAATCAGGGCGGTAATGCTCTGGTCGCTCTTGACAAGATTATTCAACCCGTGAAAATTCATCATGCTGTCGCCCTGGAGTTTTAGAATTCCGCTCAGAACATGAGGCTGAAAGGGGAGTTTAATGTTTTTAAAATCAATATTGTCCAGGGTTATTTTACTCATGGCTCATACTTCCCCAATGACATCCCGTCATGAAGCGCTATCTACTCTTTCAATTTACTTATAAAGAGGTGGAGTGGCAAGCATGTTTCTATCCAATTTTAATGCTCTCCATTTTGCTGCATTCTGGCTGAATTTCGAGTTCATGCCCACGTTCTGAGCGAGTCCCGGAATAGACAGAAATTTTAAAAATAAAATAGCCAATAGTTAAAACACAACAGTTTCGGCTTTTATCTTTAGTGACATTAACCAGCCGTTCAGGTATTTTTGATGATCTTTTGCTGAAGACAGGCGCATAAGAAAACCGTCTCTGCTTTCTGACAGCGTTACTTTTGTCTGATTGGGAGATATTTTTTCAAAATCCCATTTCGTAATAGATTTATAGGACATTGTATCAGAAAGCCATAATATTTTTTTTTCCGGATTAAAGATTAAAACTGCGGAATACGTTTTTAGCTTTGATCTCCAGGCAAAATTATCTCCAAGATAGGTAATTCCGTTGGCATGAGTTGACTTTACCTTTGAATTCCAACTGGCCCAATTGGGGATATCGGTAATAATTCCCCAGACCTTTGCAGCCGGCGCGTCGATGGTGATCGTAACCGTTGAAACGATAGGGGCATCTACGTTGACATTTCCATTCTCACCCAAATCTCGTAAATATTTTTCCCGAGGTACGCATCCAGACAAGCTAAAGAACACTAAACAGAAAAACATCAGTATTTTCTTCATGCCCCTGCATAAAATCACGGCGGTGGACGTCAATAAAAAAGTGTTACTTTAAAAATGCTCCCAAACTCGCGCAGGTAAATGGAAAAAATATTTTCCTTTCTCCGGAATTTTTATCCGGAAAGGGCGAAATATTATAGTTTTATCGTCGTTTACAGTTAA
>JAOUFE010000209.1 GCA_029858425.1 Spirochaetia bacterium
ATTTGCCTCTAACTGCCATTCTAGCTCTTCTAGTGTTTAATCTTTTAATAATGTCCGTGCCGTCATAGGTATCAAAATTTTCAAAAATAACAGTACCAAAAGACTTAACAAGTTGTGCGGGGCCAACATTTATATAAGATTGATTATTTTCATACTTTCTTTCCATAATTAAAATAAAATCGATGTCGTTAGGGATTTCTGTCGTCAGATATGAAAAAAGACCTAATTCACAAAGTGCACTTGGGCTACTAGCTGCGATTAATACTATTGCTTGGCAGTGATTTTCCTTCACAAATGTAGCTTCATTTGTATGGGCATCTGCACCTAATTTAAGTCTTGGCTCCTCTAACCCATCATCTTCGCCCAAAACTACTGTATATCCGTTATCCTTTAATGAATTTAATACTTTAGCCCTAAGCCGCGATCCTTTTGTTCGGCGGGATAGAGTTGGCCCACACAAAAATACAGTGTACGGATAATTTTGGATTGCGCTTTCAAGGTTGTTTCTGTGCGCGGTGTATGGGTCATGTTTTTCGTTCATATCATTCTAATATATACAATATATACTTATACGATTCCATTTAACGCTAACCATTCGGTTACGTTCTCTCAGAACCGATTAATATTTCTTTAGACCCTCAGCAAACTCTACCTTAAAAGCAGTTCCAAAAGCATACAGTTTGTAAAGTTTTAGTTCCATATGAGGCTTTTTACTTATTGAATCCTGAATTAAACATTCCAAAACCATACACAATTTTTTTGCACCTTGGTTATCAAGAACTCGTTCTTGACAGCTTGGGTTATTTACAACACTCAAGGAAATATTGAACAATTTTACACGTCTTTCTTCAGCAGTTGCGTATTAGCCTAAAAAGCTGTGCTTATAAAATCTCACAATAATATCGTCTAAAGATATTTTTGGGGGATCTTCATACCCCCCCTTAGATTTGGATTTTGCGGATTAACCACGACCTCATCCGTGTCAAACATAATCGCATGGTCTACCTTAACTCTCTACAGACCGTACGCGTTAAAATCAAGAATTAATACGACTTAGACAAATCAAACACCGGGAAAGTTAGACCTGCGGGCAAACGCCCCCCTGGAAAGGGTGGCCATGCCACGGTGACTGGGGCCGGTGGTTTGTACCCCGGCGAACTGTGCGGTCTGACATGGTTGTATTCCAGGCGCCACCATTTCACAAGGGTTTGGGCCTCCTTCAGGGTGTAGAACACCTACCGGTTGGCACCCGCAACTTGCCATTGAAGCTCTCGTTGTAGCCGTTCTCCCAAACGACATCCTGGTAAAATTGCACCGTCTTTGTACCAATATTCCTTACCTCCATCTTGCAAGCGTTTGTTACACATAACTTTTTGTTAGGCCTTTTTAAAGACCGTTCATTGCATTTTTCCAAAACCCGTCCAATAAAATATCTCTCCAATGATTTTCAAGTTGGTCTAGCCGATACCTAACTTCCGTTTTAAACTCCTCCAAATACTCAGGGTGTACCCACGCCCCATCATCATTTAGCCAACTAAGGTCATCCAACTCTTCCAGAGCCTCAAAAAACGATTCAAACCAACGATCGCCCCACTGCACCTCCTTGTATTTAAACTGGCAGTTGTACTCAGTCGGAAGAATCGAGAGGTCTTCCAGAAAGGCGGTATTGTAAACCCAATCTCCATACAGGTTTTTTCTTCTGTAAATACCCGCAACGCCAAAAAAGACCCCAGCAGAGAAAATTAGCTCTATTTTCATTGAAGTTTTTCCTATTGAAAATGCAGAAACGAAAATTTGTATCCTAATAAAATATAAGCGGAAAATATTTCGCCTTTTACTCTTGGACTGAGGCAAACGCCAACATTCAGAAACTGGGGGATCATGGATATATCATTTCTTCAAATTCGATTTACAGTGTCATGTATAATATGTTTATCGGAATTTTATAATTCTTTGATTTGTCTTCTAAAAATCGATATTTCATGTTATTGTTACTTATGAGAATGACACTTCTCGCTATCATAAGGAGGATTTATGAATAAACCGGATATTGTAGGGATGTTAGAGTCTGTAGGGATGACGCCTCCGGCTTCTGGGGATTATCAAAACCCGGTTCCATATTATTTGTCTTCGCTTGGCCCTGGTTCCAGGCGGACAATGAAACAAGCATTGCGCGTGATCACAGGAATTTTTTCCCAAAACAAATTTACAGATCCATTATTTTTGCCTTGGATGCGAATTAACACTAAGAGCCTCTAACAAAACCCTGGACCTTTGAAATCCTGGGATATATGATGAGCGCGGGTAGTTATCCATCCACCTGTCAAGGAGGACAGAGCGATGGCCAAGCCGCTGCTCGACGATGGACTGTGG
>JAOUFE010000098.1 GCA_029858425.1 Spirochaetia bacterium
ACTACATCACGATGAAAAATCAAAGAAGAACTTTAATAAATTGGTTGTTGGAGCTATTGGCGTTGTTTTTGGCGATATCGGCACCAGCCCATTGTATGCATTTAGAGAGGCATTCTACGGAAGAAATGCGGCAGCGGTCGTTGAAGAAAACATACTGGGCGTTCTTTCTGTCATATTCTGGGTAATTGTTTTTATTGTTATTTTTAAATACCTGACTTTTATTATGAGAGCCCACAATGATGGAGAGGGCGGTATTTTAGCCTTGCTTGCGCTCCTTGGCACTCGAAATAAACCAAAATTTAAGCGAACCGGGTATTTAATTGCCCTCGGGCTTTTTGGCTCCGCATTGCTTTACGGGGATGGGGTAATTACGCCTGCTATTTCTGTACTCAGCGCCGTAGAAGGTTTGGAAATTGCGGCTCCGCAGTTGCACGCTTTTGTGGTTCCCATAACAATCGGAATTCTGGTGGCCTTGTTTTCTGTTCAAAAATACGGTACAAACAAAATGGGAATGATATTTGGCCCGGTCACCCTTGTATGGTTTTTTTCCATTGCTCTTGGAGGGCTAATTTCCATTTTCCATGCGCCGCATGTTTTAATCGCCATAAACCCGTATTATGCTGTAAATTTTATTATAAAAAATGGCGAACACGTTTTACCGGTTCTGAGCATGGTATTTCTGGCAATCACCGGAACAGAGGCTTTATATTCCGACATGGGACATTTTGGAGTAAAGGCGATTCGCCGTGGCTGGTATTTGATAGTTTTTCCTTCACTAACGTTGAATTATTTTGGTCAGGGAGCCCTGTTAATGGTAAATCCGGGGGCGGCCAACAATCCTTTTTATAATTTATATCATGGGTGGCTGTTGTACCCTATGGTTGCGCTGGCCAGTATGGCAACAGTTATTGCCTCCCAAGCTCTGATCTCTGGCGCCTTCTCCATTACTCGGCAGGCAGTTCAATTAGGTTATTTGCCGCGACTAACGATTGATCACACGTCAGAAGAAATGATTGGCCAGATTTATATTCCGGAAGTAAATACTTTATTGATGCTGGTTTGTATTACGCTTGTGGTAATTTTTAAAGAATCTGCAAATCTGGCGGATGCCTATGGCATGGCCGTTGTTTGCACCATGATGATAACCAGTTTGCTGTTTTACCATGTTGCGGTGGAGCAATTTAAATGGGGTAAAATTAAAGCAGGCTTGCTATTGTGCTTTTTCTTGTCCATTGAAATCCCTTTTTTTGCCGCCAATGTGATGAAGTTTATTCATGGAGCATGGATTCCCATACTGATTGCTTCACTAATCTATTTCATCATGGTTGCCTGGAATTCCGGTCGAAAAAAATTATATGACGATTATCACTCCAAAATTATTCCAATGACCGATTTTCTAAAGGATTTTACCAAAACAAAATACGCGCATGTCAAGGGAACGGCCGTTTATATGACCAGCAATACCAGGGGAGTCCCTATTTTGTTATTGCATAATCTGGAACACAATCACGCCATACACGAACAGGTTATTTTGTTGTCTATTATCACAGAGGAGATCCCAAGGGTTCCCGAAGCAGACCGGTATTTTATTAAACAACTTAAAGACGGTTTTTACCGGATTATCGCCCATTATGGTTATATGGAAGACCAGAATATACCAAAATTAATTAAACAGCTTCCCTATGAAGCGGAAATTCTCAATATTAATATGGAAAACACGACCTTTTTTCTTGGCAGCGAAACCCTTTTTATAAAGACCAGACGCGGTTTTAATTTTACATTTATCAAATTAAAATTATTTTCTTTTTTTTCCAGGAACATGGTGAATGCCACGCGATACTACAAACTGCCTTCCGACCGGGTTGTTGAAATCGGGCGTCAGGTAATCCTGTAAATACCAGGCAGTATATATTTTCCATCACCCCCCCCGCTTTAGCGGCTCAGCCAGATTGCCTTGAATATTCAGGATCATTATTTCTTAAATAATCCCTTTAATGAGAAAATAATTTGTTTATAATAATAAATACTATATATTTAGAATTAATATAGGCATCAGGGGTGCTGACTTGTCTCATACGTCCAGGAGCGCTTCCTGAAACCGGGATGCGCTTTTTGCGAACTTTGTTCCCCGAAAGCGAACATTCGAAACACCAGGAGGGGTTTCAGGATGCAACCAAGTAACAATGGAAAACAGTAAAACAATTTCTATCGAACCTTTCTTTCTTGCCGCCCTTGATATTTTTTCTCCCCTGAGAAACTATCCTGATATCAAGCTGGATCTTCGACTGAAAATTCGAATGGCTGTATTTAACGCCTACATGGTAATCCTTACTGCCGCAATATTTTTCTTTCGATATAATCAGTATTACAATGGCATCAATATTTTTTCGTACATAATATTCATAATTATTGCAACCGAGTTCATTTCTCTTTTTATTTTACGCTCAGGACAATCTCACCGTCTTGTATTTTTTATAATAATGCTCGGTTTCATAGCCATGAATCTTGTACTGATGTACCATCACGGAAAACATCTGCACACAGGCTTGCTGTGGAATTTCGTTATCACCATCCTTGGCGTTTTTCTTCTTGGTCCATATATGGGAATTGCAATAGCTGCCCTGTCCATATCCAGCGCTTCATTTCTATATTGGCTTGACAGCTCCGGATACAAGTTCCCGCATCCCGGGGTTGACCTCAATGCAAACAAGACAATTCTTTCCTTTAGTATTTTTTTAACGCTGTATTTAATTGTCATTTCGTGGTTATATGAAAAAAGTCTTTCCAGCGCATGGGTACTTGAGCAGCAAAAAAATGCAGATCTTATCATAGAAAACAAGAGACGGCTATTTGCTGAGAAGAAAATAAAAAAAATAAACGATCAGCTTTTCTCGGTAAATAAAAACCTTCAGCAACGGATAGATCTTGAAATAAACAAAAGACTGGAAAAGGAAAAAATTATGACCCAGCAGTCTAAACTGGCTTCGATGGGAGAAATGATCGGCGCCATTGCTCATCAGTGGCGCCAACCGCTCAATTCGCTTTCGCTCATTGTCCAGGATATCCCTGAAACCTATCACCGAAATGAACTAAATGAACTCTACTTGAACAAATCTGTAGAAGAAATGATGGCGCAGATAAAACAAATGTCTCATACTATTGATGATTTTAGAAATTTTCTGGCCGCTTCAAAAAAAAAGATCCATTTCGATATATATAATGCCCTTGAAGAAACGCTGATTATTTCCAAACCAATGCTGCGATCCAGTTTCATTGAGACTTCCATAAGCAAAAAAGTAGATGCGGATGGGAATGAAAGAGCCATGATAAGGGGTTATCCCAGCGAATTCAAGCAGGTGATTTTAAATTTGTTGAGCAATTCCAAAGATTCCATTGAAGAGAAAAGAAAATCAAACGCTTCTTTTCAGGGACGAATTGCTATTGATTTGCGAATAGCTTCCAAATTTGTGATTCAGGTAAAGGATAACGGAACAGGTATAAATGATGAAGTTATTGATAAAATATTTCAGCCATATTTTTCAACGAAAGACGCAAAAACAGGAACCGGCATTGGTCTCTATATGTCTAAAATGATTATTGAGCAAAGAATGAGCGGCTGTCTGATGGGTTACAACGATTCCGACGGAGCTGTTTTTACCATTGTTTTTGACTATGAAGTTCCTGTGGAAACAACGCTGTTAAAATAATGAAGGATAAATAAACTTGTGGAGTTTGCCTGATTTTAACCAATCAAACTCCACAACATCGTCATAACATCATTTCTGCGAACGGGTTTAATTAAATAGTTGCTCATCCCTGCCGCCATAATTTCGTCCAGCTCGTCTTTAAATGCATGACCTGTGCAGGCAATTACTGGAATATTGTTGCCATCTTTGCGTAAACGCCGGGTGGCCATAATTCCGTTTAATACCGGCATTTCTACATCCATAAAAATCATGGAATAGCTTTTTTTAGCCGCCATGGCGAGCGCAAATTCTCCGTTAGCCGCAATATCACTTTTCACGCCCATTTGATCGAGAACTTTGCTTAAAAGCAGGCTGTTTACTTCATTGTCCTCGGCAATAAGAACTTCCAGGTTTGCTTTTTTAATGGACTCTTCCATGGCCTGCTGTTCAAAAATTTGCGGTTGATGCTCTGCTCCCAAATTCACTTTGAGGGGCAGGGTAAACCAGAATTCCGAGCCGGGCTGACTGGTTTTGCTGGGAAATTGTTCGGCTGGACTGCGAACTCCGATGCTCCCGCCCATTAACTTGACCAGATTTTTTACAATGGTAGTGCCCAGTCCGCTACCGCCGTATTGACGGGCAATGGAAAAGTTCTCCTGACTGAAGCTGTCAAAAATTGTATCCAGACGGTCGGCAGCAATGCCTTTGCCGGAATCTGCAATTGTAAACAAATAAGTACCGGTATAACTATTTTCGGGAACAGGAACAGTTTGCTCACAGACATGAATCAAAATCTCGCCATCTTCTGTGAATTTTACAGCATTGCTGACAAGGTTAATCAAGATTTGCTGGATGCGGTATGGGTCGCCCATCAATGAAACCGGCAAATTCTCCGGAATGTTTGTTTCCAGGTGCACTCCTTTCTTTTTTGCTTCTACATTGTAGAGTTTTTCTATAAACTTTAAAAGATCGGGCAAATGAAAATCAATCGTTTCAAAATTTAGTTTCCCGGATTCAATTTTGGCCACATCCAGAATGCCGTTAATTAATATTACAAGACTTTCAGAGGCATCCTGCACAAGATGCAAATATTCTGATTGGGCGGGATCGGCGTTTTCCTTGAGCAACAAATCGGTTATTCCCACTATGATGTTCATCGGATTGCGGATGTCGTGGCTCATGGCAGCCAGAAATTCGCTTTTAAAATGACTATCGGCTTCCGCTTTTTCTTTTGCCTTTTTCAGGCTGGCCTCGAGCTCTTTTCTGGCAGAGATGTCATGCAATATAAATAAAAAACCGGATTGTTCGCCTTCTGGAGAATAAAAGTTGGATACCGAAACAGATAAAGAAACCGGATTTTCTGATTGAATGAAAATTTCTGTCTCGCGGCTTTGACTTTCATAATTTTCACAATGATGAATCAGGTCGCTGGCCAAAGGCATGACTTCCTGAATCATTTTGCCCATTAAACTCCCGGAGGGATTTAAAATATCTTCGCATTTGCGGCTGTTTAAATAAATAATCCGGCCCTGCCTGTCGGCAAGGATTATCATATCGTTGCTCTGCCTTATTGCCTGGGATAAATGCAGCATTTCTCTTTCAAGACGCAGTTTGTCTTTGCTTAATTGTACCCGGCCTGCGGCATTGCTTAAAACTTCAAAAAGGATATTAAAATCTACTGGCTTTAAAATAAACTTATCTACGCCAGATTCAATGGCTCTTATAAAATACTCGTCGTCATTATAGGCAGTCGTGATAATAATCGGAATACCCGGATTACTCCCGCGAATTTCCATGGCCATCACAAGACCATCCATATCGGGCATGCGAATATCGGATAATATAATCTCTGGTTTTTTCTTAAAATAAATATCAAGCCCTTCCTTTCCGGTTCCTGCTTCATAGACCGTAGAAAACCAGCGTTTTACAGTTTTGGCAAGAATTTGACGTATTTCCTGTTCGTCCTCGACAACCAGGATGCTTATATTGAAAAAAGACGCATGATTTTGCATGGTATTAGGGAGTAAATTATTCCTCCCACAGAACATCGTATAAAACAAAGCCTGCGGCAAGAAAAAAAAAGCAAAAGGCAAGTTCCAGAGAAATAAAATTAAAACCTCCGTCCAATCCTTTCAAAGATACTGCTATTCGCGTATACGCGCTTGCTGCAATAATCAAGGGAATAGAAACGGGGAAAAAAACAATGAACATTAGAACATGCTTGAAACGGGAATGCAGCGCCAGAATGGATGTAATTTGTCCAAGAAATGAAATTCCCGCCGAGGCGACAGCTCCGGCAAGCAACATCTGCACAACAGCCGTAAATATCTGATTCAGGGGGGATTTCAAAAGGCTGGAATTTTCGCTTCCAAAAAGAACCAGCCAGACAAATATTTCCAAAACCCAGAGCAGGGTCAATGAAAAAAAAGATGCAATGCTCTTGGACAAAAAAACAAAATACCCTTCTGCTCCTGATAATTTTACGGCTCTCATGGCGTTGGATTCCCATTCCCATTCTGCCGAGGCAATCAGCGAAAAAAGGCTGCTGATTAAATGCACCGCCCATAAAATGCTGATCGATGTTTCCTGGTTTAGTTTTTCAGAAGGATATGTAAACCGGAAAAGCAAAAAAAGTCCTCCAGAAAGAACCGCTGAAACAAGGTAAAAAGATGTTCCCAAAAAATACAGGCGCAGTTCTTTTTGAAACAAAAAATAAAAAACTTTCCAGCTCCTGCCGACATCTTTTTTCATGTCAGCATTTTCCCCAGTTTGTCTATTGATAATTCTGATCGCAAGTATGGTTTTTGAAGTTCCCCTTTATGAATATACCAAATCGAACTCGAAAAATTATAGGCTCTAACAATATCATGGTCGACAAAAATATAACCTTTGATTTTCCAGTGCGGGTTTTCCATTCCCCGATTTTTAATAATCGATAACAGCAGTCTTTGACCGCTCATGTCCAGACCGGTAAAGGGCTCGTCAAAAAAAACAAATTCGGGTTTTGCCAGAATCATTCGGGCAATCATCAATCGTTGAATCATTCCGCGGGAAAAACCGTCAATAAACTTGCTGCGATGGGCGGATAATCCCGTGAGCTCAAGGGCAAATAATATTTCCCGGGTATCAACATTGCCATACAAGCCTTGAAAAAAAACGAGATTTTGTTCCGCAGTAAGACGCGCATAAAACATGCTCTGGTGGCTTAAAAGGTGCATGAGAGCATGGAAGTTTTTTTTGCCTTGAACTCCATACTCAATGGCTCCTTTATCCGGTTTGTAGATTCCTGCCAGAAGATACAAAAGAGTGCTTTTCCCCGCTCCGTTAATGCCAAACAATGAAATATAATCGCCTTCACAGATACAACCTGTGGCAGATTTAACAGCGCGATGATAGGCAAACTGCTTTTGCAGGTTTTGAAATTTTAAGTATTCAATCGACATCTCCGGGTTCTCAAAATCTGGATAGTTTTTCAAGAGACTCTATTTTTAACTTTAAAATTTTTTCCCTTTTATCCTTAACATCCTGACTTAAATCAAGACTTTTCAGGTTTTGCAGCTCAAAAGCAAGACGGCTTTTGTTTTTTGACTGAATTAGCCGTAGCCACGTTGGGCGGCTTTTCAAGTAATAAAAAAAAAGTGTAACCAGAAGTAAAAATAAACCAACTCCTCCCGTCTTCATTGCGAAATTCACAGGAGAATTGACTCCTATTGGCTTGTTTGAAGAGGAACCGCTCTCTGATTTCCCGGATTCAGGAATACCCCCGGAGAATATCAAGGTATATTTATTTTGGCGCATTGGCAAAGTAATAAAATCGGCGCCAAGATTATCATTAAAAACGGGTTTTGTATCCCAGGCGGGATTTTCTTTCCATTGAATTTTCATATCTTTGGCATGAAGAATGACTGTTAATTTGGATCCTAACGGATAAATGTTTTCAAACGGTATTTCAACGGGTTCGCCCTGATATTTATAGAGTACCCGAACCTGAAAATATTTTTCGCCCGGTTTAACCGCCTGGTCAAGCAGATAATAATCAGGTTTCCCGGGTAGCGGCTGAGGATTTAATTTTATAGTTTTAATATCGCTTGCCCCGGAGACGCCCTCAAGGCTGGCAATTGCCTCAATACTTTTTCCAAAATTCGGAATATAGACCAGAACACCGTTTCGTCCGGCTCTTTCCGAGAATGTGTAATTTCCGGTATTTGTAAAGTGAAGGGTAATGTCCGTAGCAAGAACTCCTTTAAAGTAATGAATTTCTACAAATTTTTCAAGCTTGATATCTGCATTCATTTGATTGGTTGCATCATAAATATCTATATTTACATATAATGGACTTTGCATAGTTCCGGCAGGAAGGACTTTATTATAGTTTACACCGTTATGCGTAACCTGAATCATATACGAGGCATTTTCGGGGTCTGGCAGGTTTTTAAAAACAGTTGGGAGCGAAATATCGGTTCTTGTGGCTTCTATTTTCATGGTTTCGTCAAGTCGAATCACCGATACCTTCTCAGCGAAAGGCGCTTTGGCTCTGAGAGTCTTGTTGGTTGCCTCAACTGAAATATCGAGGGAAAAAATCCGGCTTGAAATGCCCAGAGTCAGGATCAGATGAATAATGACTGGATTAAAATTTTTCATATATAACGCCATGTTTATTTTTTAACCTGCTTATATTCACTTTCGGCAGAATTCCACTCGTCAAGCAATTCGTCTTTGAGTACATTGTAATCTTCATTGGCAATTTTACCGATTTTATTTTCCATATCAAGATCTCGCAGAGCCAATTTGGCGGATTCTATTTTATCCTTGATATTTTGTTCCTGATTTTCTTTGAGGTTTATCCGCTCATCAAGATCATTAAAATACTTTCCAAACCGCGAACCCCGAATAAACGGCAAGGATAAATAGATCAACGAGAAAACCGCAATACCTGCAAAGCTAAAATATATCATGGATAAACTCAAAACCGCAACATGAGCCGTAATGTAAACCTTTTTTAGTACATGGCTTGCAGTTTGCAATTTCAAACGCCTGGGTAATCCATGCTAATTTTACTACATTTTGACATGGATAATGAAGTTCCCCCCAAACTCCAACTGTTGCCTCTGGCAAATTAAATTGACAAAATTAAATTGACAAACAGAAATAATGAATTAATTTGCCTGATGTCCGCTAAAAAAATTAACATCCTATTATCGATAGTGGTTGCAATAGCATTAAATACCAGCAGCTTATATGCTCAAAATAATGCTTCTCAGGCATCGCAGGAATTTGATGAAAAAAAAATCATTGAAAAAATGCTGACGGATGCAAAAAATCAGATTGACTCCGGATGGTATGAGGTTGGGAAACAAACAACGCTTGATATTCTTCGCCGCACCAGCGATCAGGAAACCAGAAAAAAAGCATTTATTCTTTTTGATGAGGCAGAACAAAAATTAAAAGTCAATTATTCAGAAATACGCAATTGGGCAGGACCAAAGATCGGCGCCACCGCTTTTTTGGATAAAAATACTCGACAGACTCTCTCTGAGCGCGGCATCCAGATTCCGGTTTTATCGGCTTTTGGCTGGCAATTTGAATGGAGGTTTATTTCAGGACGTCCAGATGAAAAAATTGCGGGTTTGGTAACTTTTGTCCCTTTGCTGATCGGAATTGAGCAAGGACTGGGAATAATCAGCGCAAACCTGATTATTGGATTAAGATTTTCTTCTGAATTTGAAATAGGAGTTGGTCCAAACATTACAATACTCCCGGGACTTCCTCAATCAGCAATAGTTTTTGTAATAGGAAAAAATTTTAAAACAGCAAAATTAAATTTTCCCCTTAATCTTGCGGTAGTGGCTGGAAAAGATGTGCTGCGCGCTGCCATTGTATTTGGATTTAATACAGCAAACGAATGAATGTTAGCCCTGGTATAAGCCCCAATGCTTGAGCAGTAGATCTGGCGACTCCTTCGCGTAATACTCATGGATACTACAAACACGCTAATTTAAATCATTCTGACTAAATTTATAGTTCCTGCCCAGGCTCATCGTTTATGGCATTCACCGGTAATTTACTACTTTTCGAATTGACCTTAAACTCCGATATTTACTTCAATGACGGTTCAGAAAGGAGTTTTAT
>JAOUFE010000099.1 GCA_029858425.1 Spirochaetia bacterium
ATTTAATATATTTGTCCCATGCAAACTTTCGTAATTCTTCAGACTGTTTATATTAATAACTGTTTTTAATTTCCGAAATTCCGTATGGTCGATCAGGGGAAATATTTTATCAAGATATTTTCCATTGGTCTCCAGGATCACAACCGGAACCGATTTTTCTGAAAGTAAAAGATTTAAAATTTCCCGGATTTCGGGATGTTCCAGAGGCTCGCCCTGGCCTCCGAGGCAAAAAGAAGTATCATTGAGCCCGGTTGAGGCAAATGCAAGAATAGATTTTATCCCGGTTACGGACAACATCTGTCCATCCGGCGGCGCAGCAAACTGACGCGGGCAGAAAGTACATTTGTATTCGCATCCTCCATAAATTTCAAGCTCAATATAAGAGGGAAAATGATGAAGCAGGCCAGGATTTTGGGAATACAATCCCTCCAGTTCCGCATAATAATTATCCGACTTCGAACAGGCGTCAAATACATGTGTTGTGTTTAATATTGATCTTGCAGACTTTCCGGAATAATCCAGCCTCAACAATCTTAAATCGGGATGCTCGTAATGAATTTCTACATGAAAATGATTGATGTTTTTTTCGAGATACCCGCTTAGTGGAATTGCCATGGAATCAGGAGCGGCGTTATCAATTTCAGGAGCGGTAGACTTTTCGTTTTGTTCAATTTCCAGAGCCTCAAAAAGGCTTCGATTAAAAAAAACTCCCGTAATTCCTGGCGGCCCATTTTCAACAAAACTGTAGTCTGCCGAATATTCATTGTGTATCTGGTATAATTTTTCGGTTAGAGTGGTATCGACAATTCCATATACAGAATCCATATAATAGACATACGAAATATTTTGATTTTGGAAAATATGTTTTAACAGGGCAAGTTCATGCGAAAATGGCAGCTCCGAAAAATGGTTGCCCGATTTTTGCCTGATTTCGTCTGCGACAATTCCGGATAACTCAAAACTCAGGAATATCTCGCATTTGCAGGAGGATAAAAAATCAATAAAATTTTGAAGTAAATTTTTTGCTTTTTCGGCAGGAATGAACGGTTGATTGCCGCCAATGGAGTTTTCCCAAAGTTGCAGGGTAGATTTATTTATGTGACATAATACGGCTGTTTTTTCCATGGGGATTTTATCAAGCGGGGTTTTGATAGTTTTTCAAAAATATTTTTACCGCAGTAGTTTTGCGTTTCATTTTTATCCACTCTTTGTACCCTTCCTTCTGATTTTCCATGTATAATTTTTGTCCAATCAATGGGGAGGCGTCCTCAAGCGAAACAGGCTGCGCAGCGTCTACCTTGACAATACAATAGTTGTTTCCTGAAACAAATACAATACTTACTTCGCCAGAACTCATCCGGTAAACAACATTGGCCATCGTGGGATCTTTTTGCGCCATCTCGTCAATTCGCATCCATCCCAGCAAACCGCCTTTGGACGCGCTTGGATCATCAGAGTGTTTTATTGCCGCTGCCGCAAAATTATTTACCGCCTCAAGTCTGGCTTCATTCATTGCCTTGTTTACACTCAATTCATCTTTAGGGTTATCGGGATTATATTTCTTTTTGATAATTCTCAGAAGATATTTATTGCCAATTTCTTTTTTGTGTTTTAGATACCATTCTTTAATCGCCTCCTCCCTGGGGGGAGGAACGCTGATTTGAAGCTGTGAAATTTGTTGTATTTTCAGATTATCGGTAATTTCCTTTCTGTATTCGGCAAGAGACATATTCATTTGCTGCCTCAATACTTGTTCAAAGGCCTTTTCGTCCTTAAATCCATTATCGGCCATGCTTTTTTTCAGGATATCGTCCACCTGGGATTCCGGTATGCTGATGGATTCTTCTTTTAATACCTGGTCAATAATTGCCTTTTCAATTAACTGATCCAGCGCCACACTTTCGGCATTTCTTGAGGAAGTAATTTTTTTTATATTGTTACGATCTACTTCGGATTTTAAATCTATAGCTGTAATGGGCACATCGCCAACCATGGCTGCAACATCATTAATGAGTTCGCCAGCTAAAGAAATGCCGCATGTCAACAAGGACAAGCATAAAAATAAATACAAACGCATGATATGTCAGAAAAAAGGCAAGTTACGATTTGTAAACCGGTTTTTAAATTATCACCAGTCAATGCAATTGTAGTCTTTTAAAAATTTTCCATAGAAGTGATTGCCTGTCAATATTCCGCTAAAAAAAGGATCGCAAACTCGCGCAGCGCCGTCTACGATATCGAGCGGAGGTTGAAAATCATGCTGCTCCTGTTTTTGTTGTGATAAATGCGCAGGATCCTCATCCGTAACCCACCCTGTATCAACCGCATTCATAAAAATTCCATCTTTGGCAAAGTCGCTGGCCGATGTGTGCGTCAGCATATTTAATGCAGCTTTGGCCATGTTCGTGTGTGGATGTCTGTCGGCCTTTTTAAATCTGTAAAATTTTCCTTCCATCGCGGATACATTGACAATATGCTTTTGACCTGTGTAATCGCGGCGCATGATCGATACGAGGCGGTTGCATAAAACAAACGGAGCAATGGCATTAACAAGTTGTATCTCAAACATTTCAGAAGTAGGAATTTCGCCAAGACGCAACCTCCAGCTGTTGGTTGACCGAAGATCCACCTGCTGCAGATCTGAATCCAGTTTTCCAGCCGGAAAAACCTCCTCTGTCAAAAGGGAATTGTCGTATGAGTATGGAATTTGCGATAACTTCGCCGGGGAACGTATTCCAATTCCGGGAGCCTGGGAATGCCATTGTACAGGTAAATCCGATTTTATGGAAATTTCATTTTTTGCAATGTAATTTATTTTTTCTTTGCATTCCTGATAAAACGACAATATTTGCTGCGCTTCGGAAGGCAAATCCTGTATTTGATGGGCTTCGTTTTCCATGAGATGACGGTAAAATCCAGCCGGCCTTCTGACTGTCTGGGCGGCATTGTTAATTAAAATATCCAGCCGCTGCAATTTTTTTTGCAGAAAATCGGTAAAAATTTCAACGCTTGGAGTGTGCCTTAAATCAAGACCGAAAACCTGCAGGCGCTCAGACCATGTATGAAAATCTTCTTCTCTGGAATAACGCAAAGCCGAATCAACAGGAAATCTTGTGGTGGCAATCACATGTGCGCCCGCACGCAGCAACATGAGCGTCGCCTGATATCCAATTTTCAGGCGCGATCCGGTAATAACCGCCACCTGTCCGGTCAATGGAGCGCTTTGAAAACGTTTTTTGTAGTTAAAATCGCCGCAGCTTTTGCACATCGAATCATAAAAAAAATGCAACCGGGTATATTCGGCCTTGCAGACATAACAATTTCCGGGAGACTTTAGATTTCCCGAGTCCGCCATCCGGGTGGAATCGGAATTATTTTCACCGCTCAGTTCAAGCAGAGGTTTGGGGGCAGTAAATACAGGTTTGTTGCGAGCTTCCCGAATTCCTGTCCTGGATCTGGCAAGCCGCTCATTTTCACGCGCTCTTGCTCGCCGCGCTTTTTTAAGATTATTTTTTCTGGTTCTGGCCTCTTCAGGCGACGGATGCGAAATAATTCCGGCAGAGGTTAAAAGAGCAATTCGTTTTTCTTCAGGCAGAAAGGCTATTGGCTGGCTGTTTTTTACCAGCGATTCAAGGATGGATATGCACAAGTCGATTTCTTCCATGGAAACTGCATGAGTATCTTTATGGTTTATCTTGGAATTCATTTAGTGTCGCAGTTTTTTTTGATTATTGATTTATAGTCTTACTCAGGGTTCTCTGCTTTCTGTCAGGTTGCTGCGTAAAGCATTATAATGGTTCAAATTTATATTGGGCGAATTTTTTGAGAAATTAAATGCGAACTACTTTATGATATAATTCTGGCTTGTTGAATTCGATATTCTTCGGGCGTTATTCCCATGGATTTTTTAAAGATTCTATAAAACGACGCTGTGGAATTAAACCCTGCGTTCAGACAAATATGGGTGATATTTTTTTCGGAACCCGCAAGTAACTGATGTTTGGCTTCCTCAAGGCGCAGGTTGTTGGTAAAATCCCGAAAAGGACAATGCAGGTATACATTGCAATATTCCGAGAGCTGGTGCGACGATACGTTTAGCTGTTGGGCGGCATCCGCAACAGATAACTCTGGGTTCAAATAAATTTTTTGTAGTCTCCAGTCATTCAATTTTTGTTTTAACTTTTCTAAATCCGTATTATTCAGGTAACTTTTTAGATAACCCCGAAAATAAGGCAGGTCAGGATCTGTTTTTAAAAAACCCAGTTTTTGCAAGTATGGAAAAGTTTGAAAAAATATAATGATTAAGAAGGAGTCGCTTCCCGTAATAATTTTAACAATTTCATACAACCCTTCATGAGTCGCCATGTCCAAAGACATATAGTACGAATATAACAAAACATGCAGCCATCCCCATATCAGTATAATTTGAAATGGATTGCGAACATTGCGGTTTCGTTTGAAATCTTTAAATAACAAACGCCATTGAACCTTTGCCCTGAAAACAAATATGGTCATAATGATATAACAGAAATGATAAGACATCAGAATATATGCTGATTCGCCGGGTATCTGCTCAGGAATTCTGGTTTCGAGACTTCTCGTTATGAGGGGAATTTTTTCATTTAAATCCATTTGATACAGCGGCAGTAAAAATATAATTCGCACAAATAATGGGATAAAGTGCAGCAGGTGCAAATTATTCCACTTCTGTCCGCGATTCAGCGCGTAATAAAATGATATGAAAAATGAAGGAACTGCCACACAGGGGGTCAGGGCGATGGCTCCAAAAAAAGCAGGATACTTCAGTAATAACTTGGATTCATACATCCCGTGATAAAAAAAAATCCAGGAAGCAGACAACAACCAAAGAGCTAAAAAAAATTGCGCCGGATTTTTAATTTTGTAAACATGAAACAATGCATTGATTAAGAAAAGTATCGCAAAATAGTAATCCAGCCCGATATATTCTGACAATTTGAAGTTACTCCCCGATAAAAACGATTCTCATCTTACAAGATGGATAGACAACAAGAAAAAAATGTGCTAAAATGAACCCGTTAGGCGGTTAGAATAGAGGCAGCGCTAATGTTTCAAACTCATAAAACAACGTCACGGTTCATGCGCAACCATAACCAATGTCTCATGCTTTTATTTTTATTTTTTTCCTTTCAAATTTATTCATTAAATTCGGAGCCGACCCCTGTGATTACCCCTGTGATTTTTATTGCAAAGGATACATGGATACTGGAGGACGCTCAAAAGAAATATGCCATTTCTGATGTTCTCTCTGAACCTTTACTCGGGGCTTTTGTGAAAAACAATAAAAACTATATAAACCAGAACCTGACTCATTCATCCTGGTGGTTTCGTTATGAGATTCCCGTGGAAAAACTGGATCAAACAAAAAAATATTTTCTCATGATCGATTACCCGCGCATTGACGAGATTGAAATTTATTTTTTAGAAGGTTCCCAAGTGAAACAACATTACCTGACCGGCGATCGTTTTCCTTTTTATCAACGCCCCATTGAAAATCCTGATTTTCATTTTGGAATTCCCGCTCTAAACAAGAAACCGCTAACTCTGTTGATTCGCGCAAATTCAACCCAGGCAATGTTGCTTCCGGCGAGAATTGCAGTCGAATCGTTTTACGAAAATGATATCCGTACCGTTTCGATATTGCAGGGAATTTTTCTGGGAATTGCAACATCCATCGCCTTTTTAGTCCTTTTTTTATTTATGCAATTTAAAGAAATTGTTTATATATATTACTTAACATACACAATTTTTCTGGCCATGCTCATCATGTCTCTTTCGGGAATGGCGTATCAATACCTGTGGCCTGATTTTCCAGGCTGGAACAATCTCTCGGTTTTTGTGCTTCCCAGCTACATGGTCTGGTTTATCATTCTTTTTTTAAAAGAATTTTTTTCTATTAAAAAAAAATACCCTCTCATTAACAAGGTTTATAATGGAATTTTTGCGATTATCATTGTAAAAATTGTTATATCCCTTGTAACAGACAATATGGTTTTTCAATCTACTTTTCAAGCCATTACCGGCACTATTTATATGCTCATTTTTTTCCCGTTTACTCTGGCGGCTTTTATTCAGGAAATCAGGCAAGGTTCAAAAACCGCAAAGTATATTCTTGCCGCATGGTGCATTTTTTTCCTGGCGGCATCGCTGATCGTATTGCAAACTTTTAATATTTTGGAATCCAGCGCAATCTTGCGCAATTCTCTTCATATTGGCGGAGCCCTTGAAATGATTTTTTTTACCATGGCTCTTATTCAAAAATTTCACGACACCTTCGTCGAGCGCAATCAGGCGCGCGAAAATCTCGTAAATGAAAAATATCGAATTGCCCGCGAGCTGCACGATTCTTTCGGGTCAACCATCAATAATTTCACGCTTGTTCTGGAGCAAAGCCGCCTGCCTGCCGAAGTTATCCAGAATTTGTTGATTCCCATAAAAAAGATATATCTTCAGATTAAAGATACCATATGGATGTTGAATTCGCAAAACCAGAATTCGGATGTTATCGGCAAGGAGATTCTGGAATACATTGAAAACCTCAGACAGACAAAACGGTTCCAGGTTTTTACCGATACTCTTGAAATTCCCGGTTTTCTTCCGCATTATATTCTTTTACAATTGCGCGGAATATTTTTGGAATGGATGACAAACGTTGTGCGCCACTCTAAACCGGATATTATTCATATTCAAATAAAACATTCCAGAAATCAACGGTTGGTTCTGGTCATTGTTGACAATGGAACCGGAATCAGTTACCGTTTTTTAGATTCCGGAAAAAATAAATCTGAGGCCGGACATTATGGCCTGCACAATATTTGCTTTAGAACGACAGCGGCGAAAGGTCGGGCGCGGGCATTAAAATGGAAAGACAAAAATATTTTTATTTTACGCATTCCAGTTTCAGGGAGAATTGAGCCATGAATCGAAAATCTGTAACCCTTGTAGAAGACAATCCTGAAACTGTGGAAATTATCAGAAATGCATTTGAAGTTGAAAAATATTTTAAAATTCAAAAACATTTTACGAGCGCAGAGCAATTTCTGGAATCGCCGCCTTCGCTAACGGATCTTTTTATTTTTGACATTCACCTGCCCAACATGAGCGGCGTAGAGCTTTTAAAAAAAGCAAGGGCAATGTATCCTGACCGGAAAATTACCATGTACACCGCCATTGAAGATGAACACACTCTGATTGAAGCCATTCAAAATGGAGCCAACGGCTATATTCTCAAAGAAAGTACGCTCGAAAATTTGTGCAGGGAATTGCATGTTATTATGGAAGGCGGCGCCAGTATGACGGTTCGGGTCGCGCAAAAACTGATTGCCAAAACCGGCCGCTTTCAGGTTGACAAAAAAATAAAACAATTAACCGAAAGGGAAATGGAAATTCTCAACTTGATTGCCATTGGAATGACCTACCATGATATTGCCGAAGACATGGAAATCAGCGTAAATACCGTTCGCAATCATCTCGCTCATATTTATGACAAACTAGGGGTTCAAAATCGCCACCAGGCCTCGAAAATATTCGAGAGAAATATGGACCCGCAGCCCTGACCGACGGGAGGGATAAAAAAATTTCTGTTTATTTGCAACGCATTTTTATGGCTAATTACCGATCTATGCTATACATTGGCTTTCATGGAAATGATACAAATTTCAAAGAAAACATGGGATGAATTAAAATTGAATCCTTCCTACCATGATCTTTTGGAAGAAATCGAAGACAGAGAAGTCTTAATTGAATCCAGAGAGAAAGACGAAAATCAACCCTTAAAGAAATGGCGAGATTTTAAAAAAGAAAACCCTTTATAGTATGGCATACGAAATCCTCATTTCATCAAGCGTTGAAAAGGATCTTAAAAAATTAGATTTCAAATTAAAGTCGAGAATTTATCAAGTTATTGATTCCCTGACAGAAATTCCCCGTCCCGTCCCGTCCCGTTGGTTGCCTTAAGCTTGTTGGCGATGACGGGTATCGAATTAGAATTGGAGATTATCGTTTGCTCTACGACATTAACGATCAACAAAATGAAATCATCATTCGCAAAATTCGCCACAGAAAAGACGCTTATCGATAATTGGCCTGCTTAAAAAATATTCTCCAATCTGAGGACGCCGCAGCTGGTCGATGGACGTTTGCGGACGCGATTGTGTCGCTTGTTGCAAACAGACATGTCCCTTTGCCGCATGGTACTTTTGTACTATTGACATTTTTTCAGTTATGTGCTAAATATTTGAAAATTTATCAGAGCTGCCTAAAAAATTGAAAGTTCACCACGGGGACACGGAGAACACGGAGATTTTGATGAACCAACGCCTGAAAACGTATTTTTTCGTATTTTCTCCGTGCGCTCTACCTGTCCTCCGTGGTTCATTGCCGACTTTTTAGGCCACCCCCTGATGATGCAAGATTTCAATAAATTTAAAGGAGAATAAAATGAAAAAACGGAATAAAACAGCAATCAAGGCAGGTTTTGCCGCCCTGCTTGCTTTTAGCGTTTTTGCAACAATTTTTACAAGCAATTGTGCGCCAAAACCAGCAGATAAAACAACAACTACTACCGGGACTGCGCCCACAGTAACTTACAGCGGTTCGCCGTTTACGTTTACGCAAAATTCTGCGATCACGACCATCGCGCCTACTTTGACGGGAGATGCGCCTACCAGTTGCAGCTCTTCGCCAACTTTGCCAGCCGGTCTTTCGATTGCCGCCACCACCTGCGCGATTAGCGGAACGCCGACGGCGGTATCTGGCGTAACGGCTTACACGATCACGGCGACCAATGCAACCGGTAACGGCACGGCGAATATCAGCATTGCGGTGAACCCGCCAGCTGCCGGAACGGCGTATGCTTTAAGCGCGGGCGGCGTAGCGTTTAACATGGTCTATGTGCCTGGCGGCTTGACCACGCCAACGGGAACAACAGATGGCGGAACAGCAACGGTAGCCAATGCGTATACGCTTGCAGAAACTGAGGTCGCCTTAATGCCATCCATGGCAACGGCGACACTTGGGCATCCTTGCCCATCGAACTCCATAACAAAACGCGGGGGGTAGCGAAAACCGCCGGGCGGTTTTTTCCGCAGGGAACGGTCGTGGTCGCTGAGCGAAGTCGAAGTGCGACCGTTCCCTGCCAAAATTTCCGGCGGTTGCAGCGAGGGGCGCGCCAAGCCCCTTTTAATGAATAAAAAGAAAAATTTAACAGAAAAAGGAGATTTTATGAAAAAAGTTCAGATGTTTTTTTTAGCGGCTTTTGCAATTGCAGGCTTTATGCTTTTAGCGAGGCCGGCAAAGCTGATGGCCGCGACAACGGCAGCGGGCGAATGTCCGCGGGGAAAATCGGAAATCAAGGTGATGCACGGAGTCATGGAAAAAGACGAAACGTGGACGAGCGATCACGTTTACATGGTGATTGGCCGCCGCAGCACAGGCAAGCATACCTTGAACATTGAGGCGGGAACTACGGTTTGTTTTACCACCGGCCCCATGGACGTGGGGAGCCCGCGAGGCAATATTTCGGTGGATGGCGGCGGAACGCTCAATATCAACGGTACCGCGCAAAATCATGTTACCCTGACGCGATGGTACGATTTAAGCGTGGGCGAGGTCGAATGGATGGGCATTGACTACGGAGCCGACGTGAAAAAGCCGGGAACCGTGCAGTACGCCGATTTTTACTATGCCGGTTCTTCGGGCGCGGGGTTTAAAACCTTTGGC
>JAOUFE010000210.1 GCA_029858425.1 Spirochaetia bacterium
TGCCCTGGCCATTGGATTTGCTATCGGGACATTTCCGATCCTCGGAACTCACACAATACTGGGCATTTTCATTGCTATGCTTTTGGGGCTAAATCAAGTGGCTGTCTATCTCGGCGCATGGCTGTCTGCTCCGGCTTATGTTCTTCTCTTGTTGCCTTCGCTTAGAACTGGAGAATTTTTGTTAAAATCAGAAAACATGGATCTCGACAAGTTCATAACAAATCTGAAACGAATGTTCCATTCCTTTCACGATTTTACCGAAGTGGGCGTCATTTACGGGCAATCTATTGTCCATATTATTATTGGCTGGCTTCCTTATGCCATTGTCCTCTCGTTTCTAATGTATTTTATTTCTCTGTCTTTTGCCCGATTACTAATGAAGAAAAAAAATAATTAACAACCCAAAATGATGATTAACTAAAGTATAAAAATCCGGCGCATACCAATCCAGAAAAAATGGCGAGTCGAACTATTATGTTCGAGGCTTCAGACTCAGACATGTATTGGGAAAAAATCAACGCGGCAGGCCATAAGATGGCAAGAGAAATAAAGGCATATTCAACTGTATTTTTTATTAAAAGCATGTATGGAACGGGTTTCAAATGAATTAAATGCGCGATGTCATCTTTAAAGATAAATCCGTAAACTACAATTACAAGAACAGATAGTCCCCGCGCGGCCTGGCTCATGGCGCTTTTCAACGCAAATACAATCGTCAGTATTGCCCAGATGATTAAAGGGATGAATATTGCTTTATCCATTGTTCGCCGGTCTCCATAGAAAATTTAAGACTTTTATAGACACTTTGTATATCCCCTTCGTATTTTCCAGCAAATTCATAAGCAGGTCCATGGTCTGGAGAAACGCGCAAAACCGGTAAATTCAGGGTGATGTTCAGTCCATTGGCGCCATAGAGAGCTTTAAAGGGAATAAGCGCCTGATCGTGATATGCGGTAATAATCAAAGAATATTTTATGCGATTGGAAGGCATAAAAATTCCATCGGCTGGCAAAGGTCCATCTATGGGAATTCCCCTCTCTGCAAATTTTTGTATCAAATTTTTCAGGTATTTTTCCTCATCTCCAATTTTTCCATTTTCGCCGGCATGGGGGTTTATTCCAGTCATGGCCATTTTTTTTGAAAATCCGGTGAGGTTTTTCAAAAAAACCACAGATCGGTATAACGCCGATGCGTCGACATGCTGGATTTTATCCGGGACTTTCCTCAAAGGAATGTGATTGGTCAGAGGAATTATGGATAGTTCCGGATTATGCATGCACATCATGGTTTTCACTCCAAAAAATTCCTCAAGTTCTTCGGTATGTCCATAAAATTCGTGTCCCGATTGAATAATAAGTTCTTTGGATACGGGTAAGGTTACCAGACTTGCATTTTCCAGATATTTTACAAGCTGAACGGCTCGAAAAAAATACTTGTAAGATCTTCCTGCCAGATACGCTTCGGGTTTTCCGGATATATAGGTTGCCTGTTTTTTTAGAAATAAAAAAACAGGTTTTCCGGAAGCAGAATAAAAAATCTTCTTTAAATTTTCGAAATTTTCCGGAAACAGGTGAACGGAAAAAAATTCGTTCAGAATATTTTCGTCACAAGAGAAGTTGTCCCCAACAAGAACTATGCTGGCAAAGCGGCTTTGTTCATTTTCGTTGAATAATTTTTTTTTTCCTGAAATACTTTTATCAGAGCCGGCCAGCCAATCCCGGCCGGGTCTCCCATGGAAATTACTATTTTATGGTCTTTCGTAAGCGCTTCCTTTTTGTTAGCTCAGGCCATGGTTGTCTTTACAGAAGTTTCGCCCATCGTAAGTTTGTTGTACTCAACCTCAATAATGTCCTTGGCGGAGTGTTTCAGGTCATTGGATATTGTGCATCTTCCTTCAAGCAAAACTCCATTTTGAATAATAAGTTCTGGTGTTTTAATATCGCCAAAAATTTTAGCCGTGGGCAGCAACATTACGCGGTTGCGGGCAGTAACATTTCCCATGACAATACCTTCTATAATAACTGAATTGGCGGTAACATTTGTTTTTACTTTTCCGGTAACCCCAATATAAAGCTGTTCTGCCTGCAAAGATTTTCCCTCAAATTTTCCATCAATTTTCAGGCTTCCATTAATATAAAATCTACCCGTAAAAAATGAGTCCCTTCCAATGGTGGAATTTGTAACCTCCGTAGCGCCTTTTACCAATGCCATATTTTTACCTCAATATTTTTTGCCATAATGCAGAGGTTTCCTGACCTGTCATCCATAATCTTTTGCGGAACCTGCTGCGCTGAGAGCGATTCTCGGTGAATATTTTAATGCGGGTTGTTATCGATAGCGTGCCCACCGAAAAAA
>JAOUFE010000100.1 GCA_029858425.1 Spirochaetia bacterium
AGCGCTTGGCAAAAATGAACCGGAAAAATCCATAATCAGTCGGCAGTTGTTATTAATGGCGCGTCGGCTCTGGTATATCATTACCTGGCCGGGAATGATATTAACGGCAGTTTTTGGCGTTTTGCTGATTATGGCAAAACCGGATGTAATGCAAAACGGGTGGTTCCATGTCAAGCTTACCCTTGTCTTGCTGCTTTTGATTTATCATGTCAACAATGGAAGAATGTTGCAAAAACTCGCCAAAAATGAATTGAATATGAGTTCACAAATGCTGCGCATATATAATGAATTGCCCACCCTTTTCTTGTTTTCCATTGTTTTTCTGGTGGTTTTGCAAAACACCATGAGCCTTGTATTTGCCTTTGCCGGAGTATTTGCCCTCGGTGCGCTGCTCATGCTTGGAATTACGGTCTATAAGAAGTTTAGAAAAGGGGAAGTTTAGTATGAACTTTAATCCCTGGCATGCCGTAAGCATTGGTTCACGGCAGCCTGAAATAGTACAGGCCATTATTGAAATTCCCAAAGGCAGCCGCGCCAAGTATGAATTGGACAAAGACACCGGCATGCTGCGTCTGGACAGAGTATTGTATTCATCGGTTTTTTATCCGGCCAATTACGGATTCATTCCGCAAACGCTGGGGGAAGATCACGATCCGCTGGATATTCTGGTGCTTTCGCAAATCGACGTGCAGCCGCTTTGTATTGTAAACGCCAAAGTAATTGGCGTAATGAGAATGATCGATAATAATGAAGGAGACGACAAAATCATTTCGGTTTGCGCCGACGATGTCAGCGTAAACCACATAAATAATATTGATCAGCTTCCTGCGTATTTTCATTCCGAGATGAAACATTTTTTTGAAGAGTACAAGCGGCTTGAAAATAAAAAAGTGCTCGTGGAAGATTTTCAAAACGCCGAAACAGCCAAAAAAATTATTGAAAAGTCTATAATAGATTACCAGAAAGAATACAAAAAATAATCAACGATGAAGCATATTTCCCGCGCGGTCTGGATATTGTCTCTTGTAAGTATGTTTGCGGATATCGCGGGAGAAATGCTGTATCCGGTAATTCCCGTTTATCTTCAGGAAATAGGTTTCCCGGTTTTTTTTATTGGTTTATTGGAGGGCTTTGCCGAGGCCGTCGCGGGTCTTGGCAAGGGGTATTTTGGCAACTGGTCCGATCAAATGGGCAGGAGAATTCCTTTTATAAAATGGGGATATTTTCTGGCCGCAGTATCCAAGCCCATGATGGTATTGTCGCAGTTGCCGTTGTGGGTATTCATGGCGCGCATGACAGATCGTCTTGGAAAAGGGCTGCGTACTGCCCCGCGCGATGCCCTTCTGTCGGAGGAGTCTACGCTAAAAACAAAAGCAAGAGTCTTCAGCTTTCACCGCGGATGGGACACGCTGGGCGCCATGCTCGGGCCGCTGATCGCCGTCGGATTTTTATATGTATACCCCGGAAAACTTACGGCATTGTTTTACATGGCCTTTATTCCGGGAATGGCGGCAACAGCGTTGACTTTCCTGATAAAAGAAAAACCATCAGGCAAGGTCGCAGCCCCAAAAAGGTCGCCAGGTTTTTTGTCCTTTTTTAAGTATTGGAAAACGGCCGCTCCTGAATATAGAAAACTAATGCTGGCGTTTATCGCGTTTGCGCTGTTTAACAGTTCGGACATGCTTCTGGTGTTGAAAGTTAAGGAAGCAACCGGCAGCGAGAATATCGCGTTGCTGGTCTACATATTGTTTAACCTTGTATACGCTGTTGCGTCATATCCCCTTGGAATTCTGGCCGACAAACTGGGCATGAAAAATATTTTTCTTTTCGGCCTCGCATTATTTGCGCTGGTTTATACCGGAATGGCAATGGCCAAAACCAGCATATCATTTTATATTCTTTTTGGAATTTACGGAGTTTACATGGCCGCAACCGAAGGTCTGTCGAAGGCATGGATTTCCAATCTGGCGCAAAAAAAGGACACCGGAACCGCAGTCGGTCTGTTTGTTTCCCTGCAAAGTATTTCGTTGATGATTGCCAGCGCATTTGCCGGTTTGATCTGGAATCTTTACGGCGCGGCTGCCACATTTGCGTTAACCGCCTCGGCAGGCGCAACAGTTTTCGCGTTCATATTGTTTTTTATTCGAAAACCATAATTCATTTTCAGGTTCAGGAGGGCTTCGCCCCCCTGCGCCGGCGCGCGACTGCCGGCTACCCCCCGCATAAAATCCATATTAGAAAAACAAAATATAATAATGTACTTGTCAAATTTAAAAAGATTTGAAAAATAGTCCTGAAAAAGGAGAATTTCATGGCAACAATTGAATTTCAGGGAAAAACTTGCGAAGTGGACGAAGAAGGTTATTTAACCAATCTGGATGACTGGACACCGGAAATCGGGGAGTTCATAGCAAAAAAAGAAAATATGACTTTGACAGAAGCCCATTGGGAAGTAATAAACTTTTTAAGGGAATATTATGATGAGTACCAGATTGCGCCCATGATCCGCGTTTTAACAAAAGCTGTTGGCAAGAAACTTGGCGAAGAAAAAGGGAACAATAAATATTTGTACGAATTGTTTCCGGAAGGGCCTGCCAAACAAGCCTGTAAATACGCTGGATTGCCAAAACCAACCGGATGCGTGTGAGTTTAAATGCGCATTCCAACAAGTCTTGCCGCAGAGGTTGCAGAGAAAGAAAAAAAGCATTTGCAGTTGAAATTTGATTTTTTTCAATGTCGTTTCTGGCAAAATCTCAATACCCTGCGGTAAAATTTTTATATCGGAAACTGTTAATGCATAATATAACGGCAGCGTTTGAAGTTCATCGATCGGAGATTATGACCAACTGGCTGTTGCTGGTATTTCCTGAATTGGCATCCAAAAAAAACGGCGCTAATTTTCAGGAAAGTCTGGTATTTAAAGAAACAATGAAAGATTTTACAGAAATCCTGGATTATGTATTTTCCGGCAATCCGGAATCATCAACAGAAGAGACGCCTGTTGCCAGAACTCTGATTAAGCTAAATACCCTGAATGAAAAAAAATCTGCGGCAAAAGATTCCGGACATGTCATTTACTATTCTCTTCATTTGAGGACTTCCCTGATTCCTTATATTACCGCCGAACAAAAAAACGGGATGGAGATATTACTGGCCACAGACACGGTAATCAACCGCCTGTTAATGGCCGCCTTTGATTTTTATTTAAAAACACGCGAAAAAATTTATACCATTAAAATTGCAGAACTCGAAAGAGGGGTACTTGCCGGCGAAACACAGGGTTGCCCGTCAGGACATGTTACTTTTGAAAACTCCAAAGGGGCAAGGTTTTAAGGGAAAATATTATGAAAATTTTTAGCGCATTGACTGTCGTATTGATTTTAGCGGCTGCGGCATATGTTGGCGTGGAAATATTTGGTTTATATGCGATATTCGGAGTTGTAATCCCCTATTTTGCATTTTTTACATTTGCAGGCGGTTTTGTATTAAAAATTCTTTCCTGGGCAAAATCGCCCACGCCTTTTAATATTACCACTACAGCCGGGCAGCAAAAATCTCTGAAATTTATAAAAAATGCGCCGCTGGAAAATCCATCGGGAGTTGTCGGCGTTGCAGGGCGAATTCTTCTGGAAGTTTTCTTTTTTCGTTCTTTATTTCGCAATACTAAAACCGCAATGACAAAGGATAATCGTCCCGGATACCAGTCTGAAAAGTCGCTCTGGCTGGGCGGTCTTGTTTTTCACTGGAGTTTTTTTTACATATTTATCCGCCATCTGCGATTTTTTACATACCCGGTTCCGGGCTTTGTCTCTTCCATGGAAACCATTGACAGATTGTTTCAAATTGGACTTCCCGGGCTTTATTTAACCGATATTTTTCTGCTTTTATCTGTAACTTTCCTTTTTTTCCGGAGAGTGGCGATTCCCCAGATTAAATACATGTCCTTGCTGGCCGATTATTTTCCTCTTTTTCTGATCGCAGCCATTGGCTTTTCCGGCATTGCCATGCGATACTTTGTGCGTACCGATGTCATGGGCATAAAAAATATGACCATGGGATTAATTAGTTTTAAACCCGTCATTATAAACGATACAGGCAGCCTCTTTTATATTCATTTGTTTCTGGTCAGTTCGCTTTTCCTGTATTTTCCTTTTAGCAAACTAATGCACGCGGGCGGAATTTTTATGAGCCCTACACGCAACCTTGCCGGTAACAGTCGCAAGAAAAGACATATTAATCCATGGAATTACCCGGTTAAAACGCACAGCTACGAAGAATACGAAAATGATTTTCGCGACGCAATGAGAGGAGCGGGACTACCTCTGGAAAATCCCGGTTCCGATGTGTCCGGTCACGGCAAGCAGGAAGGCAAGGAGTAAATATGGCATTACCCAAAGTCGGCGAAATGACTGATGATATATTGAAAAAGCAAAATGTTTTGCCCAAAAAGTCATGGATGGAAGTAAAAACCACATTTGAACCGGGAACATATTGCTATGGCGAAAAAGCTGCTCCTGGAGAAATTCTGGATTTGCCCAATCCGCGCGACTGGGATCCGGCGCAGGATGACTGGAAACTTTTACCAAACTGGAAAGAGACCATTCAAAAGGGTTTTCAAACCCGCCTGGAACGTTTTCGTTCACTAAAGCTTTTTATGGATATTTGCGTGCGCTGCGGGGCATGCGCCGACAAGTGCCATTTTTATATCGGGACGGGCGACCCCAAAAATATGCCGGTACTTCGCGGAGAACTCATGCGCTCTGTTTATCGAAAAGAAAATACAGTCGGCGGAAAGCTGCTGGGAAAACTTGCCGGCGCCCGCGAAATGACCGAAGATGTTCTCAAGGAATGGTACAAATATTACTACCAGTGTACCGAATGCCGCCGTTGTTCGGTGTTTTGTCCCTACGGAATTGACACGGCGGAAATCACCATACATGCCCGCGAACTGATGCACGAAGCAGGCGTTGGTATAAACCAGATTACCGGGCCTGCATCCAACAGTTTTATGACCGGAAATCATCTTGGTTTGAAACCTCATGCTATTTTAAATTCTGTGGAATCGCTTGTAGAAGACATCAAGTCCATTACAGGTATAACCGTAAATCCGACATTCAACCGAAAGGGGGCAGAAATATTGTTTATTACGCCTTCTGCGGATTTTTTTGCCGATCCGGGTATTTTTACCATGATGGGTTATTTGTTGTTGTTTGAGCATATTGGTCTCGATTATACTTTAAGCACCTATGCCTCAGAAGGCGGCAATTTTGGTCTTTTTACTTCACACGAAATGATGAAGCGTCTAAACTCCAAAATCTATACCGAAGCCGAACGCCTCAAGGTAAAATGGCTTCTTGGCGGAGAATGCGGGCATATGTGGCGCGTGGTACACCAGTACATGAATACAATGACCGGCCCGGCAAATTTTCTGGAAAAACCGGTTTCTCCGGTAACCGGCACGAAGTTTTCTTTTGCCGACGGCACAAAGTTCGTGCATATTGCCGAGTTCACCGCAGATTTAATCCGTCATAATACAATAAAACTGGATAAAGCCCGGAACGATCACCGTAAAATTACCTTCCATGACTCGTGCAATATCTCACGCGGTATGGGCATGTTTGAAGAGCCGCGCTACGTTATCAATAATGTAGCAAATCATTTTTTTGAAATGCCGGAAGATACCATACGCGAAAAAACGTTTTGCTGCGGAAGCGGATCGGGTTTAAACACCAACGAATATATGGAAACACGACTCAAGGGCGGTTTTGCCCGCGCCATGGCCGTAAAAGAAGTTCAGGAAAAAAATAATGTAAACCTGCTAACAGCTATATGCGCCATTGACAGAGCGGCTTTTCCGGCGCTGCTCAATTACTGGAATCCAGGAGTAGAAACGTCTGGTCTGCATGAGCTTGTGGGAAATGCGCTTGTTATGAATGGAGAAAAAGCCCGCACAGTAGATCTTCGCGGCGACGACCTGGCCGGTTCAGAAACGTGAGGCGATGAATGTATAGTAAAGGAAAAGTAATACCCGGTCTTTTAATTTTCATTGCGCTTGTTTCCTGTCCGGTATGGAAACGGTTTATTGTTTCGCCTGCCGCAGCCATGCCCAAACCCGTAATTGCAAACGGCGATCATTGTGTGGAGAGTCGCGAATACATGCGCGCCAAACACATGGTTTTATTAAACAACTGGCGCAATGAAGTGGTGCGCGAAAACAACAAGGTATATATAAACTCCAGAGGCGAACATTTTCAAAAATCGCTTACCGGCACCTGTCTGAAATGTCACTCCAATAAAGAGCAATTTTGCGATAGCTGCCACAAGGCCGCCGACGTAAAACCATACTGCTTCGACTGTCATTTATCCGGAGGAGGTTCTCACGCTGATCATAAAGACGGCGAAGAAAAAAATACAATGCTGCCTGCGGATACCAAAAATATAAAATCAGCGCAGCAAAATTTTACCATAATACATCGCCTGAAAGGAGCCGTGTTGTGAAACTCGACAATGAAGTAAGCAGAAAAGAATTCTTAAAATTAACCGGTTTGGCCACGGTTCTGGGTGTTGGCGGCAGTACTTTTTTTGGACTTTACGCCCAGGAAAACCAGGGACTTGAAAAAAATAATGCGATGCATGATCAAAAAACCAAAGTTCGTTACGGGCTGGTTGTAGATACGCACAAATGCAAAGAAGGTTGCACCGATTGTATTACGGCCTGCCACTCAAAGCACAATGTTCCGGATCACAAAAATAAAAAAGATGAAATCAAGTGGATATGGAAAGAGCCGGCAAAGCATTTATTTGCTTCCCGGGATTATTCTGTTCAAAATGATTTTTCATCCGCCAAACCTTTTTTGACGCTATGCAATCATTGTAAAAATCCTCCATGCGTGCGCGTTTGCCCGACCCAGGCCACCTGGAAACGCAAAGACGACGGCATTGTAATGATGGATTACCACCGGTGTATTGGCTGTCGTTTTTGTATGGCCGCCTGCCCATATGGATCGCGTAGTTTTAACTGGGTGGATCCGCGCAAGGATTTGAAAAAACCCGATCCTGATTTTCCAACGCGCACAATTGGAGTGGTTGAAAAGTGTAATTTTTGTGAAGAAATTGTTGGCGAGGGAAAATTGCCGCATTGCGTAAAAAACTGCAAAGAAGGCGCCCTGACATTTGGAAATTTAAATGATCCGGATTCTGAAGTGCGGCAGATTTTAGTCGATCGTCCATCGATGACTCGCAAGCCCGAGCTGGGTACCGGACCTTCCGTATTTTATCTGGTATAATATGCGGGGGGTAGCCGGCAACCGGGGTGCCGGCGAGGGGCGCGCCAAGCCCCTTGTCCATAGCCCTGCAAACAAGGAAGAGGTAATATGATAGAAAATGGATTTAAAGGAAACCTGTACTACAAAGCATGGCTGCTGTTTCTTTTTTGTATTGCGGCCAACGGATTATATCATTATAACCGTCAGATCAGCGAAGGTCTCGGGATTACCGGAATGAGCCGCGATATTAGCTGGGGTTTTTATGTTTCCAATTTTACCTTTCTGGTGGGCATTGCCGCATCGGCGGTTATGCTTGTGATTCCCTATTACATTCACCATTATAAAAAATTTCACCGGGCGGCGCTGTATGGCGAATGGCTTGCGGTTGCCGCCGTGACCATGGCCGGTCTTTTTATTATGGCCGACATGGGACAACCGCAGCGCGCCTTTAATATTTTACTTCATCCGACGCCTTCTTCCATTTTGTTTTGGGATATGTATGTTTTGACCGGCTATCTTGTGATTAACGCGGTTATTGCATGGGTTTGCCTGCGGGCTGAAAAGTCTCTTTTGAGTTTGCCGGGATGGGTGAAACCTTTGATTTTTTTGTCTATTCCCTGGGCTATTGCCATTCATACGGTGACGGCCTTTTTGTATGCCGGATTGCCTGGACGCCATCTGTGGCTGACGGCCATCATGGCGCCGCGATTTTTAGCTTCCGCCTTTGCTTCGGGTCCTGCGTTTTTGCTGATTTTGCTTTTTGTTGTCAAAAAACTTTCCTCGCAGGTCATTGAATCGGAGGCTGTTGCGACGCTTGGTAAAATCATGCTTTACGGGATGATTACAAATATCTTTTTTTATGGTCTGGAATTTTTTACGGCTTTTTACAGCAATATTCCGGATCACAAAGAAAGCCTGCAATATTTGTTTTTTGGTCTCGATGGACACGACAAACTGGTTCCCTGGGTTAGAACGTCGCTTGTTCTTGGGGTTATCAGCGTAATCATGCTTCTATTCAGCAAGGTTCGGGATAATGAAAATATGCTGATTGTTTCGGCGCTGCTGATTTTTGTATCTACGTACATTGACAAAGGCATGGCGCTGATTATTGGCGGTTTCATTCCTTCTACCCTGGGTGAGATTACCGAATACACGATTACCTGGCCTGAGCTTTCCATTACGCTGGGAATCTGGGCCATCGGATTTTTCCTGATTTCTGTGTTTTTTAAAATGACCATCCAGATTAGAAAAGAAAGGGCGTAAAAAAACGCAGAATCCTTCTCAAATGATCTAAATAATAATTTCATGCCCATGCGGGCACGAAATTCAGACAGAAGGATTTAAATTAGCGCTTTTTTGGGGCATTATTCTCTACCAGAGTTTCCGATAATATACAATGCGCCGCCAAAAATTCCGCCGTCTGGATGACCTCAAGGCAAAACTTGAGTCGCATCTCCCGTTACCTTCCGAGTCGCAAAGAAGTCTCCGCGAAGACCAGATTCTCCGGTGGACATACAATTCCAATGCCATTGAAGGAAATACGCTGTCCCTTATGGAAACAAAAGTCGTATTGGAGGGTATTACTATCGGCGGAAAATCCCTGCAAGAGCACTTCGAGGCAATCAATCATCGAGAGGCTATTTTGTACGTCGAAGATCTGGCGAAACAACGAAAACTTCTTGCAGAGATAGATATCAAGTCTATTCATCATCTGGTTTTAAAAAATATTGACGAGATTAATGCGGGCGCCTACCGAAAAGTTAATGTTAGAATTTCAGGCGCAAGCCATATTCCTCCTGATTTTTTGGATGTTCCTTTTCTTATGGAAGAATTTATTGGTTGGTATAAAAAAGAGCATACCCATATGCATCCGGTGGAGCTTGCGGCAAGGGTTCATGCCGACTTTGTAAAAATCCATCCATTTGTGGACGGCAATGGGCGTACCTCGCGCTTGCTGATGAACCTGGAACTTTTAAAGGCCGGTTTTCCTGCAGCGATTTTGCCTGTGGAAAAACGGCTAACATATTATCAGTCGCTCGAAATGGCTCATATTCAAAACAATTACGAACCTTTTTTTGATCTCATGTCTTCCATTGTCGAAGAAAGTTTCAAGCCATACTGGAGTTTATTGGGAGAAAAAGAATAATACAATGACGGATTAATTTACGAAATTCAACCGGTTTTCAGAGGAGAAACTGGATGAAGTTTATTTATTGTCCGGTATTTGAATACGACGCGAATCAAATTCACCCATAAAAAAATATTCGATAACGCTAAAAACAAACCGGCGTAAAAAGTGCAATCGCGCGGGAAAAAAGCCGCCGCGATAACGCTCGGTAAAAAAAACCAGTAAAAATAAAAATGTCCCCGTACAAAAATATCGGGGAGCATGTCTTTCATGGTGGGAGCCGCGAAAATTCCCCG
>JAOUFE010000101.1 GCA_029858425.1 Spirochaetia bacterium
AAAAATGAGGCAGTATGATATTTTCTTGAAAAAGGCAGGTCTCTTATATGAAAATCAAAAGATTGCATAAAAGGTTGACACCATCATAGACGTCTGGCTTACTCAGGCCATATCAAAACGTCATATGAAAAGGCTGCATGAATTTTAAATCGCCGCACATCGTGTGCGGCTAATGTGGTTTATTCCATTATAATTTATCGTAGCCGCGTTGAGGATAAATTACGATGATATTATTTTCAAACCTTGCTTCAAGTTTAAATGTAATTTTTTCCATTATTGACATATAAGAAACGGATCCTTTTCTCGAAGATACTATTACAACGAGATCATCTCTTTTAATTATGTCTTGAAAGGTATCCAGTTTTTCCCAATCCATAAACTCTTGGAAATGAATGGTCAGGCGGGTTTGTTGTCCTCTGAAGGTATTACGTAAAATTTCTTTAGATGACTTATTAAAGTAAATATTCAAAGGAATATGCAATTCATGCGACAAATTTGCTAATTTTTCAACCCAAGTTAAAAAACCGATTTCTTTTTCGGCGAAAGGGGGTACAAAAACGCAAATTTTTTTATGAGTGACCAAAGGCTTCTCTATTCGACATATAAACAGATTCTTATCCACAATATTAACGATTGAATTCACTTTATCGCCGGTTATTTTTTCAATAATACCTGTTTTACGCGGCCACCCAATAATGATTATATTCATCATTAATTCCCTAGATGTTCTTGAAATACCACTTGCCGGATTATGATCAATCGCGGCTATCACGTTAATTGTGACTTCCGTTGCTGCAGCTTGGTGAACGAATTTTTCGAGTCGTTTGTGTGACTCGACGATATTGGCTTCAGCTTCTTCGTTGTTTGGGACAACCGATAGCATAGTAATCGGATTATGTGATTTTCTTCCTCGGATTAAAATTGCAAATTCAAGGAGTTTTTCAAGATTTAATATGTTTACAACGGGTACAAGAATATGTTCGCTCGATGCTTGCTGAAAATTAAGATCATTTTTTTCGGTGTCGCTGTTTTCCAGAATAACTTTGCCTGCCCTTTCGGTTATAATTGAAGCTGTCAGGCAAGAGACCAGGATCAATAAAATTGTAGCGTTGAGAATGTTCTCATCAATGATCCCTGATTTATACCCAACAAGAATTACGGCCAACGTTGCAGCTGCATGAGAACTACTTAGGCCAAAAATTAATTGTCCCTGCGCTTTTGAAAAACTAAAAATATATCTCACCAAAGTAGCAGCAATCCATTTACCAAGCATGGCAAAAAATATCAAGATTGAGGCGACAATCCAGACCCCGGAACCACCAAAGACAACATGAAGGTCAACCAGCATTCCGACAGAAACCAGAAAAAAAGGAATAAAAAGTGAATTGCCGATAAATTCGATTCTATTCATCAAAGGAGAAGAATTCGGCACTAGCCGATTTAATGCGAGACCCGCGATAAACGCACCGATTATCGGTTCAAGACCGGCGATTTCCGATAAAAAAGCAGCAAAGAATACAATGGATAATACAAATATATATTGTGCATGTTTTTCACTTTCCATTTTTTGAAAAAACCATTTTGAGATTTTAGGAATTATTAAAAACATTATGACTAAAAATATTAAAAAAGAAACCGCCATTCTCACCCAGAATTCAATCGAGAGATTTCCTTTAATGTTACCTAGAATAATGGCCAGTAAAAGTAAAACAGCTGTATCAGTCAGTATCGTCCCCCCTACCGTCACAGCCACAGCCTGATTTTTTGATATACCAAGTTTACTGACAATGGGATAGGCAACCAGAGTGTGAGTTGCAAACATACTCGCCGTTAATAAACTGGCGCTAAAATCATATTGTAATACAAAATAACAAATCGGATAGCCAATTAAAATCGGAATGCAAAAGGTAAATAATCCAAATAAAATACTCTTTTTTCTATGAGATTTGAACTCGTTAAGATCAAGATCCAGGCCGGCAATAAACATGATGTACAACAGGCCGATTGTGGAAAGCATCTCGATAGCAGATGTTTTCTCTAACAAATTTATACCATGAGGACCTATCACAATGCCAGCAATTATCAGACCGACGATGCCAGGGATTTTAAATTTTCCAAAAATTATCGGTGAAAGTAGTATAACAAAAAGAATTATTAAAAAAATCAATACTGGATTATGAACCGGTAATACAAATTCTGTAAGTAAATGTTCATAATAATATTGCATAAAATGTTTTACCTCTTTACCTTACCTTTAAGAAAGGAATTTAGATTTTAATTTGAAATAGCGTAAAGCATCAGGGCATCTCTAAAAACCCATAAAAAATATATATTCAGCACAAGAATATATTTTAATATGGCATATGAGACAACAACTTTTATTTTATGATTTTTCAAAAAATTTGGTAAAAATTTCGGAAATTGGCGACTCATTGGAGAAATTGGATGAAGCGATAGACTGGTCGATCTTCAGAAAAAAACTTAAAGCGATCCGAAAGAACCGCACGGGTACAGGCGGCAGACCTGCCTTCGATGAAATCATTATGTTCAAGGCTCTGGTCTTGCAACAACTCTACGAGCTATCCGATGATCAGATCGAATTTCAGATCAGGGATCGTCTCAGTTTTATGCGATTTCCTGGAGTTCACTCTTTTACAGATATTCCCGACTCCAAGACCACATGGCTTTTCCGGGAAAAACTTGGTGAAAATAATCTGGTCAGAAAATTGTTCGATCTTTTTTCAAAAATGCTTGATCAAAAGGGATTGGGCGCCCAAAAGGGACATATCATCGATGCAACCATTGTAAGCGCCCCGAAGCAGAGAAATTCCCGCAAAGAAAATCTGGAAGTAAAAAACGGTACTGTTCCCGATGACTGGAAAAAAAATCCCCATAAGCTTGCTCAAAAAGATATCGACGCCAGGTGGTTAAAAAAAAACGGAGAAAGGTATTTCGGCTACAAAAATCATGTTGTTGCCGACGTTAAAGGGAGATTTGTCAGGGATTATTCTGTATCCCCGGCATCGGCACATGACTCTCAGGCAGCCCCCGCTCTTTTATCAAAAATTGCAAAAGGGGATAAAATCTACGGCGACTCGGCTTACCATAGCGATGAGATTTCCGAAGTAATTAACAGAAGGAAATTAAATCCCAAAATATGCTCTAAAGGTAAAAGAGGAGCTCCGCTGACTCAAGGACAAATGAAAACGAATCGAAAAATTTCAAAAATTCGTTCCAGGATAGAGCGTATTTTTGGTAGAATGACCCATATGAACAATCTTTGTGTACGAACCATTGGCGGTACACGCGCTGCGACTTGCATTGGATTTCAGAATCTGGTTTATAATATGGATCGCTATGCTTATTTGACAAGATAGTTGCAAAATATACCGAAGAGATATACTAAAATGTACTTCGCAGGGTTCATAAACTTACAAACCGATGTTTTGGAGCAATATTTATTGATCCATATTTCTGGTTTTTTGTTTACTTCTCATTATCAGGAAAACATACATACTTTTAGTCAGCCCTTATGTAATTTCCGTAATTATCCCTGGCGCAGGGGGCTATTTTTGCTCAAACCCCTCATAAAGTAATAAATTAAATGGTAGTGTAATGCATTTTTTCCAAAATTTAACACAGTATTAACTTTTATTTTATTTTCTGTTAATAACCATACTTTAAATTTCATGTGCGTTGTTGGGCATAGCAATTATGCTGCTTCGCGGAGGAGCATAATTTTTTGCACAATACGCGCGTCAGCGTAAATTATCGTTGACATACTAAACTAAGGAGATGTTATGAAATCAGGAAAACCAGGAAAAATGAAAAAAATAATTTTAATTGCGGGACTTGCTCTGGCAAGTTCAGGGGTAGTTTTTGCAGGGAAGAGTCATTTGGAACTTATGGGCGCGGGGGCGACTTTTCCGTATCCATTGTATCAGAAAATGTTTGACGTTTATGCAAAAGTAACCGGAGTAAAGGTGAATTATCAGGCGGTTGGTTCGGGAGCCGGAATAAAACAATTTATCAGCAAAACTGTGGATTTTGGGGGAACCGATGCGCCAATGAATGCAAATGAACTGTCAAAAGCGGGCGGCGCGGTAATTCATGTACCCACATGTATTGGAGCCATTGTGTTGAGCTACAACATACCTGGCTTGAAAGGTACATTAAAACTGTCACCGGAGATTGTTTCAGGAATTTATCTTGGAGCCATCACCAAATGGAACGATTCCAGAATAGTGAAATTGAATCCGGGCGCCAATTTGCCCGACAAAAAAATCGCGGTTGTTCACCGGGCCGACTCCAGCGGCACAACATATAATTTTACCGTATATCTTTCATCCGTAAGTCCGGAATGGAAGCAAAAACTGGGTATTGACAAAAACCCGAAATGGCCGGTTGGTCTTGGAGGCAAGGGGAATGCTGGCGTAGCCGCGTACATTAACCAGGTTGAAAACTCCATTGGTTATATTGAAATTGCCTATGCAATGCAAAACAATATGTCGGCAGCTTCGCTCCAAAATAAAAGCGGACGATTTATTGACGGTCATTCTTTTCAGGCCATTGCTGAAGCGGCCAATATTGCCATTCCTGCCGATGGAATAGTAAATATTGTAGATACCTCAGCTGCAAATGGTTATTCCATTTCAGCAACTACCTGGATCATTTTGTACAAGGATCAATCTTATACAAAGAATAAAGATGGAGCCAAAGCCGTTGTGGATTTAGTCTGGTGGATGATTCATGAAGGCCAGTCCCATAATGAAAGTGTTGGTTATGCAAAGCTCCCGGTAAATGCTGTTAAAGTGGGCGAAAATTTATTGAGATCGGTTGTTTTTGATGGGAAACCACTCTTCACAAAATAAGGGGGATATATCCCGGAATGAAACTGGGGAAACTTCCAAAAAAAGTTTCTTCAGTTTTTCATACCGCACATGGGATTCTATTTTTCGATCATCATTGAAAATTTCAGCGGTATTCCTGTTTTTGCTTATAGGCGCCATGATTGTCAGCCTGATAATATTTTCTTTTCCCGTGATAAAGCAAACGGGTTTAAAGATTTTATACGGTACCAATTGGGATCCGGGTAATGATGAGTTTGGAGGTCTGCCGTTTATTGCTGGAACCATTATCACCTCCGTTTTAGCGTTGATAATTGCCGTTCCCTTTGCGCTTTCCGTGTCTGTTTTTCTGGGCGAGTATTTTCGCAGCGGGCCGCTCTCCACAATTGTCAATGCTGCCATTGAACTCTCCGCCGGGATTCCCTCCATTATCTATGGAGCCTGGGGATTATATGTACTTGTCCCCATTGTTCAGAAAAGGCAGGCTTCCATGGATGGCGATGCAATTGCTTTTGGCGTGAGTATTCTCAGCGCCTCCATATTACTCTCTATTATGATTATTCCTTTTGCGGCCTCTATTTCCCGTGAAATTATTACAATGGTGCCGCAGGATTTGAAAGAAGCCTCGTATGCGCTTGGGTCTACCCGATACGAGATGATAAAAAATGTGGCTGTACCTTATGCAAGTTCCGGAATATTTGCTGGCTTGCTGCTGGCATTTGGTCGGGCTCTTGGAGAAACCATGGCAGTAACTATGGTGATTGGAAATCTAAATGAAATTCCAAAAAGTCTTTTTGCCCCCGGAAATACCATTGCCAGCGTAATTGCCAATGAATTTGCCGAGGCTTCTGATTTGCATATTTCAGCTCTGACAGAAATCGGCCTGATATTATTTTTGCTGACCATTGTTATTGGTTTTTTGGGCAGAATGATTATCGTCAGGATGTCTGTAAAATAGGAAATTTATATGGTTGAGATTCAAAAAAAGAGAATACCATGGAATTTAATAAAAGATAAATTATTTCTCTCAATAATTCTTGTGCTTTCCTTTTTAATTCTGGTTCCGGTAATCTGGATATTGGGGTATATTTTTTACGAGGGATTTTCTTATGTAAACTGGTCTCTTTTGATTGGCGACGAAAGAAATGGAGGAATTTTAAATGCAATCGTGGGCAGTTTAATTATGGTTATTGTGGCCACTTTGTTTGCCGTTCCCGTGGGCGTTCTGGCGGGAATTTTTCTTTCCGAAAACAAACAATCCAGATTTGCCGAAATAATTCGGGTTCTGGTGGATGTTTTGCAGGGAGTTCCTTCCATAGTTATTGGAATTATTGCTTATGTATGGATTGTATTGCCGCTAAAAAGTTTTTCCGCATTTTCTGGAGCGCTTGCGCTCAGTATCATAATGCTTCCGGTTATCATAAAAAATACCGAGGAGTCTTTAAAGCTCATACCGGGGCTGCTCAAAGAGGCTGCATATTCCATTGGCGCTCCATACCATAAGGTGATTATTGATATTGTATTGCCGGCATGTTTAAGCGGTATATTGACCGGAATTCTGGTGGCCATTGCCCGGGTTTTTGGCGAGACAGCTCCGCTTTTGTTTACCGCCTTTGGAAATCCCGATTTGCAATTTAGTTTGTTTAAACCCATGGAAGCCCTGCCTCCGCTGATTTATAAATATGCCTCTTCACCGGATACGGACATGATTCACAAGGCATGGGCGGCATCCCTGATTCTTGCTGTAATTGTTTTAATTTTAAATATTTCTACGCGTCTTGTTATTAAAAAATTAAAACGTTGAAAAGCGCAAAAAGTAAAAAAGCGTTACCTTTTTTTGATAGCGATGTTCGCGCCATGTTTTTTGGCTTTAGAGTAAACCTCGAAGCCCGCGATGCGATAAAAAAAGCGCGGCATACATGCTCTTTTCTAACGGGCGCTTTTTGAAAATTTACTCAGCATAACAATTTTTTCTAAAAATCCAATAATAGCCTGAAATGAAGGTAAAGCAATAAACACATTTTGAAAGTAAAGTAACCCTAATTTCGTGGAATTCCTGTCGGGCATAGTACTTTTGTACTATTGACTTTTTTTAAACAGGTGCTATAATATTCGCTAATTGTCGGAGTCGCTATTTTTGCGTGGGCGATTCAATTGTATCCATAATATGACAATCTAAGGATTTTTATGAGAAAATTTCAAAAAAAAAGGTTTTACTGGTTTTCCAGATATTTGGTCGGAATTATCCTGGCTGGCATGGCCGTATATCCATGTATTTTAAGCGCCGCCGATGGCCAGGGCGCGTCCAGGGACGAAAAGCTGATAAACCGAAAGGTGTTGATTCTGAATTTTGTAAACACCCGCAATTCAACCGACTACGCATATCTTGAAAATTCCATACCCGATTCTTTTTTAGACCCATTAGACCGTACCAAATCTTTTGAAATGCTGCCGCGCTCCATCTGGGAGAAATTGGTTGCAGATTCCAAATTTAAAAAAGAAGACGCCTATAAAGAAGATGCGGCCATAGAAGCCGGAAAATTTTCCGGAGCCGATGTGGTGATTATTGGCAGTTTTGCCGCGCTTACCGATAAAGTTCAAATATTTGCCAAAGCCATTGAGCTCTCCAGCGGTCGCGTAATGGTTTCCCGAACCTCAAGCGCGCCTCTGGACAACACAATGTTTGATTCCATCAATAAACTTACCACAGAAATGACTAGTCAAATGAAAGAAAAGCTGCCGCCATTGCCTCAAAAAACCATTACCGTTGAAAGAGAAAAATATGTAACAAAAATGAACGTTACCTATGGCGGTATGGTCTGGCGAACTTTGCTTGTGCCGGGTCTGGGTCATGTCTATGCCAACCAGTGGCGGGGTTGGGTTTACATGCCTTTGTGGGCGGGAACCGCCGGTGCATTTGTTTATGGCGTCATTAATGAGAGTATACAAAAATCTGCTTATGTAAATGCATCGAGCGGTCTTGAGGCAAAGTATACGGCTTACGACAATGCCCGATTGATGCGCAATTTTTCATTACTGGCGGTTTTGGGAGTTTATGCCGTTACCATGGGGGATATTTTAATCACCGGCAATGCCCATACGACAACGGGTCAAACTTCCTTAAATAACGGCGTATCGATGCTGCCTGAGCGCAACCTTGAGATGTTTCTGACGGCTGATTTGGACGGTTTTCGCGCAGATATTCAAAAAAAATGGTAGAGGGAATTTAAGAGGCAATATATGAACAACATAACCAGTATTTACAACAAGGCCGACAGGCGCGCAAGTTTGCGCAACAGACTGATGATTTTTTGTTTTTTCATTTTTACGCTTACCGCCGCGCCAGGTTGCGATTATTTTTCATACGGCCATGTGCCGCACAGAAGCGATCATATTCCAGGTCAGGATACGCCCGTGGGCAGTACGACAAGTACCACTACGGCGGCATCGCCCCAGTTTTCGCCGGTTGCCGGAACCTACGATGTCGATCAAAGTGTAGTCATTACATGCGCCACAAGCGGAGCAACTATTTATTATACTACCGACGGCAGCTCGCCTTCAGCCTCAAGCAGCGTTTATTCGGCACCCATAAGCGTGGCAGGTAACGGGACAGCCATGACGATCCAGGCTTATGCCGAAAAAAGCGGAATGAACAACAGCCCGGTAGCCAGCGCATTATACAATATAGCCTACCCGTCCGCGGCGGCGCCAACCTTCAGCCCTCTTCCCGGAAGTTATACAACCACTCAAAGTGTTTCCATTTCAAGTACGGCAGGCGCAACAATTTATTATACCATAGACGGAACAACGCCAACAACGGCCAGTACCGTTTATTCAGTCCCGATTAGCGTAACGGGAAGCGGGACAAGTACGACAATAAAAGCTTTCGCAGTAAAAGCCGGTTTGTTAGCCAGCGCAGTATCTACTGGAGTATATACTATCGATACCACACCGCCTACCCTGACAACCGTGACGCTGGTTTCCAACAATGCAAATACGATTCTGGCAAAGGTTGGCGATCAAATTACTCTTTCTATTACGGCCTCTGAAGCCCTTTCAACTCCTCCTGTGGTAACGATAGCCGGCGTTCCTGTCAGCGTTACCACAAATTCAGCCACTACCTATAGCGCGATGCGCATTGTTGCTTCGTCAGATACAGAGGGTCCGGTTGCAATCAATATTTCGGGCTATAAAGACCTTGCCGGCAATACCGGGTTTTCAGTTACAAGCCCCACCAGCGGTTCTGTTGCCATAGACAGAACGCCGCCGACAGTATCCATTACAACTCCGGCGGTAATCAACAATGCCAACAAGGCAAGTTATAGCGTAAGCGGAACCTGCTCGGAAAATGGAATTATTGTGACGGTAAATGCAGGCGGAGTAACGGCCACGCCCACATGTACAACGGGCAGCTATACCGCGACTGCTATGAATGCAAGCGTCGTTGGCGACAACGCGGCATTGAGCGTAACCGCCAACCAAACCGACGCCGCGGGCAATGTGACCACGACATCGACCACCGTATTAAAAGACACAATAAACCCAACCGTAAGCATTGGCACAGCGCCAACGATTAATAATGCCAACAAGGCAAGTTATAGCGTAAGCGGAACCTGCTCGGAAAATGGAATTATTGTGACGGTAAATGCAGGCGGAGTAACGGCCACGCCCACATGTACAACGGGCAGCTATACCGCGACTGCCATGAATGCAAGCGGTCTTGCCGACAGCGCGGCATTGAGCGTAACCGCCAACCAAACCGACGCCGCGGGCAATGTGACCACGACATCGACCACCGTATTAAAAGACACAATAAACCCAACCGTAAGCATTGGCA
>JAOUFE010000211.1 GCA_029858425.1 Spirochaetia bacterium
TTTAGGAATACATGCAAATGTCTCGTGTATATACAACTAAAATATTTATCTCTCTTGTTATATAATCATTTGTTAAGTACCCACAAAACTGCGGCGCACCCGATGCAGGAGGAGTTTAGAGCGTGGGCATGAACTGGCGTTCATGCCCACGCATTTATTTTTTACCTGGCCGGAACCGTGTTATTGGGGTTCATGGTTCGACAGGCTCACCACAGGTGGTTTCGGGTATTGCCCTTGTGGTAATGCAGCCACCACCTCTATGTGGCTGCCTACCATGCTGGCCTCGTGCCAGCTTGGCGCAAGAGCGGCATAGATACTTCCCAAAAATATATAGTCAAAGTGAATTTATTTGATAATCTTGCCCATGAATCCTAAAAGAATAATACCCGGCGAAAGCGATCAGGGGATTTTATATTCTGCACACTATATCGGCGATAGATTATCCAAAGACCACGAGGTTTTTGAATTTCGTAAAATTGTAAACAAGATGAATTTATCTTCGATAATGGAATCCTACGGGAATGAAGGCGGAATCATGTATTCCCCTCGTGATTTATTTTCCATTGTCTGCTATGGTTATCATAAACGCCTTGTAAGTTCATATCAAATGGCCGCTCTCGGTCATCCCTGACCTTCGCGACCCCGTGCCCTCCTGGCACCTGGCCGATGCGGTTGCAAACCGACTTGATTTTATTTTTCTTGCCGGAGGTCATCAAATCAAACGTCGTACGATCTGCGAATTTCGTCGTCGCCATGGACAAGTTATCAAACAATTACTTGCCCAAAGCGTCAACCTTGCCGACGACGTTGGCCTGATTGAGAGAGACAAAAATTTTGCCCTTGACGGAACAAAAATTCGTTCCAGCGCCAACCGTGATCAGCCCAGCAAACAGGATGTTTGCAGGGTATGCAGCCACACACCCACTATGTCAAGCAGCAATAGAACTTTTAAGTTTTTCATTATAAACCTGCTCGTGTTGCCACATGGAATAAATAATTTTTAACCATTTATTGGATAGAGCTCTTATTGCAACTGAATGCCTTTTGCCAAGCTTGCGCTGTTTATCATAATAGCCCCTTGCCCATTTGGAAAATCTTAATGAGGAAAAAGCATAAGCATAAAGAATAGATTTGCTCCTTTTGTTACAAGCTTTTCGTGTGATCACTTTATGATAACCGCCACTTTGATAATTCATGGGGGCTGTTCCAAAAAGGCATTGGGCTTGATTGGCATTGGAAAATCTATTTTTATTGTCTCCCATCATGCCGAGTAATTTTCCTGCAAGTAGTGCGCCGGCGCCTGGCAGGGAATCAAATATTTTCCCCATAGAATGATTACTTGTTATTTTCGCCATTTCTTTTTCGATCTCTGCAATCTGGCTTTTTAGCATGAGTAAAATATTCGCAATCGTTGTGGCCTCAAATGATAGGGCAGTTTCAACTTCTTCGGCAACATTATGTACATAATCATGAATTTTTTTCAGGCTTTTTTCAATGTATTTCCCGTTACAATATTTGTTGGCAATGAAGAACTTTTTCAGATCATCCTGGTTTTCAGCTTTCAATTTTGTCCAGATTGGATACTTTATGACCATTTTTAACAAAATTTTAGGGGCTGTTTCAGAAAAAAGTGCATCGTAAAGCGGAAAATATTGTCTAAAAATAAACAATAGGCGATTGGTGTATCTTGTGTGCTCCTTTTTCATTCGTTCATGTGAAATGCCAAGCAACTTCAATGTTTCAACCTCTTGTGAGTTAAAAATCATTTCCCGGGATTTTTTTTCATTGAACCGAATGTACTGTGCGATTGCGTTTGAATCCACAATGTCGTTTTTGTTTCCGGATACGGAATAGATTTCTTTAAACCTTTTTACTTTTAAAGGATTCAATGAAAATTTTTTAAAAGTTAAAGTCCGTAAAAAATCAACGAGCGGTCCATGAGGTATTTCCATTGCAATCACGGGATCGGTGTAATTGTTTAAATTCATACGTAGCTTTTGAAAACCGTCATTATTATTTTCGATTTCAAAACCTTTCAGTAAATTTCCGTTTTCATCGATAATAGAAACGGAGTGCGTTAAATTTGCGTTGTCTATTCCAATGTAATGCTTCATAATGTACCTCCATTAAAAACTCTTCTGCTACACCCTTATATTGGCTTTAGAGCGGCCCACTATAAATAGTCAGAAGAAACCAGGGGAGCGGTTGTGCGGTTAGCATTCGATGATGCGGGACGCGGTAAGCTCTCCCTGGTCTTATTATCTTTCGATAATGAAGGTAGCTTTACATATAACGGATGCGGGTCGTACAGGGGCGGGATTGAGTTATTTTCA
>JAOUFE010000007.1 GCA_029858425.1 Spirochaetia bacterium
GTGATATTTTTCATACGTCGGAAAAGAGGGCAGCAAATTAGGGAATACCTTGTCTTGAACTCAGTAAGTCCCCTGAAATTTGTTTTATGGCAGATCGCCATGATTGTTATTTATTATTTTACAAACTACATTACAGAAAAAATGTCGGTACCTCAGCCGGATTTTATGAATGTTATGCGCAACATAGCCGCTTCAGAATCTGTATTCAATCTCGCATTGTTGGCGGCAGCCCTTGTACTAACGGCTCCTCTTTTTGAAGAAATCATGTTCCGTGGATTTATGTTTACAGGATTGGCGTCTTCGAGGGCAGGCGTTGTCGGCGCGGCAATGATTCCGGCGCTTCTCTGGTCGCTGGTGCATTTTCAGTATGAATGGATATGGGTGGCGATCATATTTTTTATGGGATTGGCTTTTGCTCTTGCCCGATATACAACAGGCTCGATTTATACTGTTTTCTTTATGCACGCCATAAACAATTTCCTGTCGTTTCTGGAAGTGATAAAAACAAATACGCAATGAAAAACCCTTTAAGATTGTTTAAGAAGCCGTGGTTCTGGTTTATCGTTGTGTTTGCCCTCGCTGGAGCGGCATTTAATTATATTATAGAAACCCGCACCAATAACACCGAGATAACCGTAATATGCTATCATTCTTTTTTTGGCAGTAAGAAATACCCAACCGATTTCAGTCTTGATGAACTCCGGGAGCAACTCAATGTGATGCGCATACGGGGATACAAATTCATAAGTTTTGATGATATCGAAAACGGCATTGTAACGGGAGACAAGAACATTCTGGTTACCATTGATGATGGCAATAAGTCGGCTTTTCGCGCCTATGAAGAAGTTTTCAAACCGGAGAAAATAAAACCCCTTTTTGCAATTTACACCTATGCCGTCGGGCACAATCCCTTTATGACATGGGATCAGGTTCGTACATTAAGCGACGACGGATGTGAAATTGCCTCGCATGGACATAAACACAGACCGCTTACGGACAATCGGCTGTCCGTTCACCCCGACCATATCCTGGAAGAACTTTTGTTTTCCATGAAAGTTCTGGAAAAAAATCTGGGGAAACCGGTGCGGGTTTTTGTATACCCATACGGCCAGTCTGGACGCTTGACAAAAAAACTTGTTGAAATGTCAGGATATGAAATGGCCTTTAATTTAAGCCATGGCAATGTCAGGGTACCCATGGAAAACAATCCGGACATGTATTTGCTCCCAAGGTATATGCTGACCCGGATCAGCGCAACGAAATTTCTGGAAAAATTATAGGACTTTTTGAAAGGGGAAAAGTCTTTCCCCTGCGGCGCAATCTTTGCAGGCAAAGGGTTGCGTGAGTACCAACTTGATCCGGTAGGTTTGTTTTTTTGCCCCCCACGGGGGGCAAAAAAACACTAACTACGAACCAGGCGTACTCGTGAAGGATTGCGCCGCACCCCAAACGTAAAGTTCATGATAAATTTTTTCCTCATGCAACATACGGTTTCCATCGAGAATATATCAATGAACGATTACGACTTTGGAAAGTATTACAAAAACAAACAAAATTCCGCTTCGCGCAACATTGCAGATTCGGGTCTGCAAAAACTATACAGAAAATTATCGATCGGGTTGATTGCAGGACTGGTAATTTTTTTTGCAGGTTTAATGACAGGAATACACTTCCAAAAAAACAAGATCACAGGAAAAACTTCGGTCGCTGAAACAGAAAATTCCGAAGTAATCAATACCGCCGATATATCGCCAAATGCAATGCCCAACATGCCCAATACATTGCAAAAAGAAGCCCCGAAAGCAGAAGATACAGATAAGGAAACGCCCGCAGAAAATGCAGACAATACATTTGAAAAAAGCGCAAGTCAAAACCTGAAGAAAACGCTAATGAATCCCGCCAATGAATACATAATTTTGGCGCGCCGTTATAATGATACTTCCAAAGACCGCGCCTTGTATTATGCCGGGGTTTTGAACAAGATTACCAGGGACTACAATTATGAAGTTATTCCATCCATTCGGGGAAAAAATATCAAACTGTACGTTGGCCCAATGAAGGGAAAAGCAAACGCCGAAAAAATGCTGGCCAGAGTAAAAAGTATTCCTGAATTTGCAAATAGTGCCATATTATACAAAAAGTAATCAAACGCCCACAGCCGATGATCCCCATTTGCGATACGGAAAAATTTCCGATATAGATTTCATACAAAAATTGCTTGTTCCCTATGCAGAACAGGGAATAATGCTCTATAAAGACAAAAAGAAAATAGAAAAAGATTTACCCGGAACAGTTGTGTGCGAATTAAGTGGCAATATTATCGGGGTAGCCAATTTGCATAAATATGAAGAGACGTTGTATGAATTGCGGGGGTTGACAGTCCATCGTGATTATCAAAAACAGGGATTTGGCAAGAAAATGATACACAAGCTAACAAGCGACCTGAAAGGAGAGTTTCCACAAATAGCCATTACTATATTTGCTCTTACCGTTGTTCCGGATTTTTTCAGGGCAATGGGGTGGGTTGACGTGGTCAAGGAAAAGTTTCCGGCCAAGATTTTTGATGACTGCTCATATTGCGTAAAGCGGGATCATTGTTTCGAAGATGCGGTAGAAACAACCTTATGAATTCCCTCGAAGAAGATGAAAACCTGCGGCTTGACTTTGAAAAGGTCAAGAAAGCGCTATTAAAATACGAAAATATAATACCCGTAATTGTACAGGATGTAAAAACCCTGCAGGTACTGATTTTGGCATATGTAAATGAGACGGCGCTGCAAAAATCGCTCAGCAGCGGCGTGGCCACATTCTGGAGTACATCGAGAAACGAGCTATGGATCAAGGGCGCGACTTCCGGGCAATATCTGGATATCAGAGAAGTTCGCGTAAACTGCGAACAAAACTCCCTGTTGTTTCTGGTAGAAATCAGAGAAGAAGGCGCCTGTCACACGAAAAATAGCGTCGGGAAACACCGGTATTCGTGTTATTACCGGTATATTGAAGACGGAAAACTGAAGTTTGTGAAAGGATTAAAATAATGAGCAATTTGGAAAACGAAGCATTCGTGATAAACCCGGGCGTGAACCATCTTCCAAGAGGCGGGTATGTAGTGCCCAGCTCCAGCGGGCTGATACAGTTTGGAGCGCCGCCTGAAACAATTAAAGATACAATGATTTTACCGGAAAAAGTTCCGCGAATTTTTGTTTTACCCGATCAAATGTTCAGTATTGAAAAGGGAATTGCCGTAGCCGAACTCGAATTTCCTATTTATTACAACCATTTTTTATGCCAGAAAAAGACCTACATACTGGGCACGAAGGAACAGCAGGAACAATTGACCGTTGTGTTAAAGGAATCGGTCTTTGGGCCGGAAAAAGTAGATTTAAGCAGCGAATATCCCGAAGGTGAAAAATCCGAGGGGTATCCAAATATAAAAGCTGAAATGGATTTTTTTCGCGGCAATCGAACGCTGGACGACCTGATTCATTTTGCGGTTTTTAAAAAAAACCGCATTCAAATAAACAATGTCATTATCGACAGAGATGAAAAAAAAGGGTTTCTGGTTTATGACGAAGGAAAACTCATTGCCGAAGTTCCTCTCACGATTGAGTACCGCATCAAGCACGATGTGGGGGCAAGACTTCCAGAGCCGTATGAAGCGCCGGAATTCGGGATTACATGCCTGGGGCCAAGCCACGGATTTGACCCGAGCGACAACACATCCGGTTTTATAATCTGGGTCAATGGGCGGGGCATTATGATCGATCCGCCGGTAAACTCGACAGAGTGGCTGCGAAGTTCCAATGTGAATCCAAAGTTGATCGACCATATTATTCTAACGCATACCCATGCCGACCATGACGCCGGAACATTTCAGAAAATTCTGGAGGAGTTCCCGGTAACAATTCATACAACAGAAACCATTATGGATAGTTTTATCCGCAAGTATACGGCGCTTACCAAAATGACCAAAAAGCAGCTTTATAATCTGTTTAACTTTCAACCGGTAATATTAAATACTCCCCTTTATATTGAAGGGGCAAAATTTATTTATCATTACAGCCTGCATTCGATTCCAACGATCGGGTTTAGAATGCACTATCAAAATCAGTCTTTTGTTTATACATCAGATCACCTGAATGATCCGGCAACCATTGACAAGCTAAATGAGCTCGGCGTTTTTCCAAAGAACCGCCATGAGTTCCTAAAAGCCTTTCCGTGGCATTACAATATTATTTACCATGAAGGGGGAATTCCTCCGCTTCATACGCCCGTTTCCTATCTGGCGAGCCTTCCCGAAGAAATTCAGAAAAAAATAACCGTTTACCATATTGCGCGAAAAGACTTTCCCGAAAAGTCTCATTTAAATATGGCAAAGTTCGGGATTCAAAATACGTTGTACCCGGAAATTATATCGGCAAAATATTCAAGCGCAATAAAAATCCTGGATGTATTAAATCATGTGGATCTTTTCAGGGATTTTTCCATAACAAAAGCGCGCGAAATTTTAATGGTGATCAATGAAGTGCAATACAAACGCGGCGATTTGATTATACACAAAGATACGGCGGGAGATAAATTTTATGTTATTATTTCAGGAAATGTTTCGGTTTCTGGTATTGATTCTGATGTGAAAAAAACTTACGGAAAATATGAATATTTTGGCGAGGCTTCGATTATTACCGGAGAGAACAGATCTGCGGATATTATTGCCGAAACCGACGTTTATGCCCTGACTATTGAAAGATCGGCCTTTTTAAACCTGATTGCCGGAACCCAGTTGGAAACCGAATTGCGAAAACTGATCGACGCCCGCAAATCCAACTCATGGGATGTTTTATCCAAGTCCAAAATATTTGGCTCCATGACTTCGCACCAGAAAACACAAATTGAAAGTTTAATGAAACTGACCAATGTTAAAGGCGGCAGCAATCTCATTGAGTACAATAAAACCGCTGAAATGGGTTATATTTTAATCAAGGGAACCGTTAATTTAATAAAAAACAACAAGGTAAAACACGAATTTCTGCCGGGCGATTTTATTGGAGACATTTTTGGATTGTTAAAGAACATTAAATCCACTTTTACGGCGCGCGCTGTAAGCGATGTTGAAATTTACTGCATAGACCATCAGGATATGTCGGCATTTATTCAAAAAAATCCGGGCATTTACATGCGTCTGGTAAGATTCCATGAGGAAATTATCGGGGATTAAATTTGCATAAGCTTTTTTATCTGACTCTCAATTTTGGTTTTGAAAGGATGGGCTGGCAATTGATCAATAAGGGATAACAGCTTTATTTCTTTGTGTTTTAGTTTTTCAAGGCAAATTTCTCTGGCCTGGTTTTTTTCAAGCAAACCCAGAAAACGCGCAATAGTATTTTTGTCTTTTCTTGCTTTTGTTTCCAGATTAAAGTATTCTAACAATTCGTCTCTGTCTTCCCGTCCCATTTTATCTCTGACTAAAAGGATGGGAAGGGTAAACAAACCATTCTCAAAATCCTGGTATGGCGGTTTGTTTAGCAAAGCGCTGTTAAAGTAATCCAGATAATCATCGCGCATTTGAAAAAGCATGCCCAGCAATTTTCCGATTTCAGCGCACAGGGTGATCTCATCCGGCGAACGCTTCATATGAATGGCAATTCCTTCGCAGGCAGTTTGAAACAAGGATCCGGTTTTTCCATAAATAATTTGCAGATAATTTTCCATGGTAATATCCGGTTTTCTTTCATATTCCAACTGTAGAAGTTCAGCCACCGAAAGATCTCTGATGACCCTTGTAAAAATATCCATCAGCGCAGGATTTTCAAAATCATTTAACGACCGGATGGCGGTTGCAAACATATAATCGCCGCCGAGAATTACTTCTTTGGAACCAAAAATATTTTTTCCGCTGGGTTTGCCCCGGCGGGTATCGGCATCATCAAGTACGTCATCGTGCAGTAAACTGGCGGCATGGATAATTTCAACGATGGCTGAAATTTTATGAGCATCCCGGCTGATTCCCGAAAACATTTCTGCAAAATAACATGCAATGATGGATCTGACCCGTTTTCCGCCGCTTTCTATAACAAACGTTACCAGTTTGTTCAGGATAGGCAATTCATTGCCCAGAATTTCAGAAATCCGGGCGCTTGTTTCATGAACAATTTCTTCATTTTCTATTGCTCCCGATTTCATCATGTTGAGGGATTTTCGGCAATTTGCCTTTATTACGTCAACTGTTTTGATCTGTCCATCTATGATCTGTCCATCAATGGGGGGTTGGCTCGCAACGAGCCTGGGCAGGAACTCAGGCGTTAGTTCATCAAAAACTCCGTGCATCCTGATGGCTTGCGCAGGCTTTTCCTGGCGCATCCGTGTCTCCGTGGTGAACTTCCGACTTTTTGGACAATCCCAAAACTGCGCATTTTACTGCATTTTGACATGGATTTGAATCCGCCTATCCTCGGAGGCCTCTTGATTCATTTCTAATTGACAAGATATCCGTTCGAAGTTCTTATGGTATCCTTTTTCAGAGAGGGGTGGTACCATCATGTTGCGGGAATATGGAGCAGTTTTATTATTTAGCGTACTTTCTATTGGATTTATATTTGTAACGTTGCTTGCAAGTAAAATCATTCGTCCAAATCATCCCAATCCTGTAAAAAACTCGCCATATGAGTGTGGCGAAGTTCCCGTTGGCAATGCCTGGGTGAATTTTAATATCCGGTATTATGTTCTGGCCTTGATATTTCTTTTATTTGATGTAGAAATTGTTTTGATTTTGCCTGTTGCCGCTGTTTATAAAGAATGGCTTAACACCGGATTTGGGCTCTTGGCTCTATCCGAACTTCTCTTGTTTATTGCTATACTTGTCGTAGCTCTGATTTATGCCTGGGGAAGAGGCGACCTGAACTGGATTAAAACCTACGAGCGCGCAAATGCAATGGATGAGTTAAAAAACGCCGGGGATTACCCTCTGGAGGAAAAATGAGCCTTTACCATGAAATGCCGGAAAATATTTTTGTAACCAGCGTCGATCAGCTTCTTGGATGGAGCAGGAAACATTCTTTATGGTGGCTTTTATTTGGCCTTGCCTGCTGCTCCATTGAACTTATGCACACCGGCGGTCCGCGCGCTGATATTGAGCGTTTCGGTTCGGCTCCCCGCGGAACCCCGCGACAGGCCGATTTGATTATTATTGCCGGTACGCTTACTTACAAAATGGCGTCGCGGTTAAAATTACTTTATGAACAAATGGCAGAACCCAAATACGTGATATCCATGGGAAGCTGCTCGAACTGCGGAGGGTTGTTTGACAAGGCATATTCAGTAGTAAAAGGCGTCGATCAAATAATGCCGGTGGATGTTTATTTGCCTGGATGTCCGCCGCGTCCCGAAGCTCTTCTGGAAGCGCTTGTGATATTACAGAAAAAAATTCAAAAAGAAAAATATTTAAGAAAGTAAAATATGAACTTCCCTGCTGCACATCTTGAAAAACTTGCGAAACTTGTTGATTCTGTCTATAATGGAGCGGTCTCGTCTGAAATTGTTCAAGCCGATACAAAAATTCCTGTATTAAAGATAAATTCCCGGGATATTCGCAAAGTTGTGGAGCTTGTTGTACATCATAAAGACCTTGGATTTACCTATTTAAATACCATTTCCGGCACGCACCTTGCGGAAACCCGCGAAGACGAATCGCTTGATTTAAAGGGTTTTGAAATGTTTTATGTGTTCAGCAACAGCCAGGATTTCTCCAGCCTGGCCATAAAAACAACTCTGCCAGAAAACAATCCTGAAATTGATACCATCGACGATTTCTCCGGAAGCGCAAACTGGTTTGAACGCGAAATTTTTGACTTGCTTGGAGTGAACTTTAAAAATAGTCAGGATTTAAGAAGAATTATGCTTCCGCCAGACTGGGAGGGGCATCCATTGCGAAAAGATTTTAAAGAAGGTTCACATTACAACGGAATACCAACCACCAGGTCAAGCGAATTAGAGGCCATAAGGATAGAGTAATCACCCATGACGTCTGCTACAAGAGAAAAGGAATTAAAACCAAGGGTAGAAATCACCCAGATCAGCGGAACCGAAATTGAAGTCAATATGGGGCCGCATCACCCCTCTACTCACGGGGTAATTCGTTTTATATTGTTTATTGACGGAGAAATTGTTGTAAGAGCTGTACCCGATGTTGGCTACTTGCATCGCTCTATTGAAAAAATTGCAGAAAGTATGCCGTATTCATTTTTTATGCCATATACCGACCGCGTTGATTATGTGGCAGCTATCAATTGCAATCTGGGTTATGCGCTGGCCATTGAGGCCATGGGCGGACTGGAAGTTCCCGAACGAGCCACCTGGCTTCGCATGATTGGCGTTGAGTTGAACCGCATTATGTCACACCTTGTGGGAGTAGGCGCTCTTCCTCTGGATCTTGGAGCATTTACCCCTTTTGTTCACGCCCTTCGGGAACGCGAACATATGATGGATCTTCTTGAAATTTTAACCGGAACCCGGATGAACAACAATTACATTCGTTTTGGCGGAGTATGCCAGGATGTAGACGATGAATTTTTAAAAAAGCTTGAAAAGTATCTGGATCACTTTGTTCTTTTTCTGGAAGAGTATGACCGTCTCATTGGAACCAATAAAATTTTTATTGAAAGGCTGAAAAATGTCGGAATCGTCAGCGGGGAAAAAGCATTATCCTATTCATTTTCAGGACCCAACCTCCGCGCGTCGGGAATTGGGCTGGATCTGAGAAAAGTTGATCCTTATTGTTTTTACAATGATATGAAGTTTGATGTTCCCGTTGGCAAAGGAATCAAGGGTACTGTGGGGGACTCTTTTGACCGGTATATTGTTCGTATCGAAGAAATGGCCGAGTGCGAAAAAATCTTGAGGCAAATATTGTCCAAAATTAAAGAAGGACCCATTCAAAGCAAGGTTCCCAAAAAGCTCGTACTGCCTGCCGGCGAAGCCTACCACCATACCGAATCGGCGCGGGGAGAGCTTGGCTACCATATTATCAGCGACGGAAAAAGCGCCAGCCCATATCGCATTAAAATCCGCACAGGATCATTTGCATCCATGACATCGCTGGCTGAAATTTTTAAAGGGATGATGGTGGCCGACGTAATTGCTTATTTTGCAAGTCTCGATATCGTGGCTCCTGAGGTAGACCGATGACACAATTTATTTATATGTTTATTTTTGCCGTGATTTATTTATTGTCCATTGCCGTTGCCGCCGGTTTTTTAACCGTGGTTGAACGCCGAATTGCCGGCAGAATGCAGTCCAGGATTGGACCAAACCGTGTTGGACCCCAGGGAATTGTTCAATGGATTGCCGATGCGGTGAAAGCTCTTCAAAAAGAAGATATTATTCCAACAGATGCCCATTCATTTTTATTTAAAATTGCCCCGTACCTTGTTTTTATGGGCGTATTTTTGACTCTTGTTCCCATTCCCTTTGGCGCTTACACTCTTATGGAAAATCTGGACACAGGAATATTTTATGTTCTGGCGATGGCGTCCTTTGTGGTGATTGGAGTTATGATGGGCGGCTGGGCGTCCAACAACAAATGGTCGCTTCTTGGCGGGATGCGCTCAGCAGCCCAGATGATCAGCTATGAAGTTCCCGCAGCGCTGGCTGTGTTCGTCGTTGTTGTCATGGCAGGTACATTAAATTTCCAAAAAATAGTTTTTTCGCAAGGAGCCTCGCCCGTAGACTGGTATGTGTTTCGCAATCCATTTGCATTTATTGCCTTTAATATTTTTTTTATTGCCGCTCTTGCCGAAGGCAACAGGGTTCCTTTTGATATTCCTGAAGCCGAAAGCGAGCTTGTTTCCGGCTATAACACAGAATACAGCGGCATGCGGTTTTTGTTTTTCTTCCTTGCCGAATGGGGAAATCTGGTGGTCATAGGCGCGCTCGTAAGCACCCTGTTTTTTGGAGGGTGGAATTTCTGGTTTGAGTATACCCTTGAATTTTCGGTTCCAGGTAGATACCCCATTCGCTTCGAGGTTTTGGGGTTTTTGTGGTTTCTATTCAAGGTATCGATATTTGTTTTTATCATTATCTGGATTCGATGGACTCTGCCGCGTCTCAGAATAGATCAGTTAATGGATATTTGCTGGAAATATATGGTTCCAATCGGTTTATTTGCTTCTATAGGAATTCTTCTGTGGATGTATTTTGTTCCTGAAAAGTCCCTTGCTGATACAATAATGCGTTATTCAATGACCTCGTTCGGTGGTCTAACGATCTTGTATTTTTTCTACCGGGTGTTTCAAAATCTAAGGGTGACAAAGGCGAAAATTTACGCAAATCCGTTTGTATAGGGAAAACATGACGACATACTTGAAAAATATATGGGAAGCTTCTGCCACCGTTTTTGAAGGGATGGCCATTACGTTCAGCTACCTGCTGCAAAGGCCAATTACGGTTCAATATCCTGACCGCTTAAAAGAGCCTGTGCCAAAAACGTTGCCGAAAAACTATCGGGGCAGGCTTATGGTAGATACCGAATTGTGTACTGCCTGTGCTTTATGTCAAAAGGCATGCCCCATAGATGTCATTGAAATGAAAGGAGCGCGAACCGAAAGAAAAAAAGGGCTCACCTTGATTTATTTTAATATTTATCACGGCAAATGTATGTACTGTAATTTGTGTGTAGAAGCCTGCCCCGCCGAAGAAGGCGATGAGGAGGCGCATCATACGGCCATTTACTTCAAGAAAGACTTTGAAGGATCCGGTTACGAGCTTAAAGATCTTGTAGAGCAATTTATTCCGCGCGAGGAGGCAATCCAGCGCTTAAAGGAAGCCGAAGAAACGGCCGCCAAAAGAGCAGCCAAAGCTGCTGCAGAAAGCGCCCCGGCGGAGCCCAAAAAAGAAGGAAATGCATGAAAGACGGTATTTTTTTATGTATAGCGGCTGTAACGGTGTTTGGAGCTTTGGTAACCGCTTTTAGCCGAAGCATCATTAATGCGGCTCTTGGTTTGTTGCTTGCTCTTGTTGCCATCGCGGGTCTTTATATTTTCTTAAGCGCAGATTTTGTCGCGGTCTCCCAGATCTTAATATATGTTGGCGGCGTGATGGTTTTGCTTTTATTTGGTATAATGCTTACCAGCGGCGGCGACAATATTTTCAGCAATAACCCGATTATGGGGGCGGTTCCAGCGACATTGATCACCACAATTTTTGGTCTTTTGGGGATTTACGTTGTAAATACTTCCGGGTTAACCTTTTATCAGGGCGCATATCGCGCTACAACCCGCGATATAGGTCATTTTTTATTAAGGGAATACATACTTCCTTTTGAACTTGTTTCGGTTCTCATTGTAGTTTTAATTGTAGGCGCGGGCGTTATGCTTCGAAAAGAACTTGTCATAGTCAGGCAAGCCCCTCAAAAAAAGGAAGGAAAAAAATGAATTTTCTTTTTTTTGAGGGTATTTCTCAAAATCCCAATTCTTACTTGATACTTGCCATTATAATATTTTGCGCCGGAATATTTACTGTGCTTACCCGGAAAAATATTATTGGTATTTTATTGGGGATTGAACTTATGCTAAATGCCGGAGCCTTGAACTTTATTGCATTTTCTTTTTTCAGACATGAAAGCGCGGATTATTCAGGGCATGTATTTGCCATTTTTGTAATTGTACTGGCTGCCGCAGAAGCGGTTGTTGCCCTGGCTATTTTATTGGCGGTCTATCAACAGCGTCGCTCTGTATCAACGGATGATATTTCGGATTTGAAGGGATAATATGGATCAAATGGCAAATTACATCTGGATAATTCCCGCAGCTCCTCTTCTGGGATTTATGATAAATGCGGGTGTGTCCTTTTTTTATGGCGCAGATGCTCCGGCTGGCTTGAAAAAACTGTCTGCATTGCTATCGCCAGCGGTTATTCTTGTATCGTTTTTCATTGGTCTTGGAATTTTTTTGGAGATGCTGGGTCACGGCGAATCAGAACGAGCGGTTTCGCAAAACCTGTACACCTGGATAAAAGCCGGAACGCTGGAGGCCAACGCAACGCTGTATTTGGATCAACTTTCCATTGTATTTGTCCTTATTATTACAGGCGTCGGATTTTTAATTCATCTTTACTCCACCGGATATATGGACCATGACCGATCCATGATTCGCTATTTTGCCTATTTAAATCTTTTTACCTTTGCCATGTTAATTCTTGTTATGGCAGATAATATATTACTTTTATTTGTGGGCTGGGAAGGCGTAGGGCTTTGTTCCTATCTGCTCATCGGTTTCTGGTTTGCCGTTCCCAAATATGCATCTGCCGGAATGAAAGCATTTATAGTAAACCGCATTGGCGATTTTGGCTTTATTATCGGATTTTTTATGCTGTTCTGGGGAGTATTTCATTATTCCGGGACAACAAACATTGCGTTTGATTCGCTGAAAAGCGTTGTGGGAAGCTTGCCCGGATGGTATCTGACAACCATAAGTCTTCTATTCTTTTTTGGCGCAACAGGAAAATCTGCGCAAATACCGCTTTATGTATGGCTACCGGATGCCATGGCCGGTCCGACTCCTGTTTCAGCGTTGATTCATGCAGCCACAATGGTAACAGCAGGCGTGTATATGATTGCACGCATGAGTTTTATTTTTATAGCCACCCCATTCACATTAACAGTAATTTCAATTGTTGCGGCTTTAACGGCTTTTGTGGCGGCAACCATTGCCATAACCCAGAATGATATCAAAAAGGTTCTCGCATATTCTACTGTAAGCCAGTTAGGTTACATGTTTTTAGCCATTGGCAGCGGAGCATTTACGGCGGGAGTCTTTCATGTAATGACGCACGCCTTTTTCAAGGCGTTGTTGTTTCTTGGCGCTGGTTCGGTAATTTTATCGGCGCACCATGAGCAAAATATTTTACTCATGGGCGGGCTGAGGAAAAAAATTCCTGTCACATTCATTACCTTTTTTATTGGCACTTTGGCCATTGCCGGCATACCCGGCCTTTCGGGTTTTTTCAGCAAAGATGAAATACTCTGGAAAGTGTACAGTACGCCTAACGAATTTTTCCCGGAATTGCCTTTGTTTTTGTGGCTTACCGGTTTAATTACGGCAGGCATTACTTCGTTTTACATGTTCCGGCTTTTGTTCTTAACATTTTTTGGGAAATTCAGGGGCGATGATGAAGAAGCATATGAAGAAGTTCATGAATCGCCATTGACCATGACGATTCCGCTTATGATACTGGCAGTATTATCTGCTGTCAGCGGTTATATTGGATTACCGGAATCTCTTGGCGGGCAGAATCTGATACATAAATGGCTTGCCCCGGTTTTAGCATTAAAAGAAGAACCTGTCGTTAACCATGAGATGGAAAGTCATTTAATGAATTTGTCGATTCTTGTTTCGTTTGCAGGCGCTTTTATGGCCTATGTTTTGTATATTTTAAAACCTGCAACACCGGGAGTTATTGCAAAAACCTTTGCGCCCATTTATAAACTATTGTACGGTAAATATTTTGTAGATGAAATATATGAAGCTGTGATCGTAGCCCCGCTGCTCAAGATTCGATTGATGCTCAATACTTTTGATCATAAGATTATAGATGCATTTGTAAATTTAACTGCGGTGGTCACGAAGGCAATTTCACGTTTGCATGGCATATTTGATCGCGTGTTTGTGGATGGCGCAGTAAACAATGTAGCGACCTTTACCCAGTATCAGGCTGGTATCATGCGCAACCTGCAAAATGGATCGATGAATCGATATTTGTATTATATCGTGGGCAGTTTTATTATGATATATGTTTTTATAAGGATATTGTAGATTAATGTGCCGCAGAACCGCTCCAATGGGGAGGATCGAGGGCTTAGTATTTTAAGGAGATTTTAAATGGACAATCATATTTTATCGGCGATTACTTTTTTTCCGCTTATAGGGGCTGTTTTGATATTATTAATGCCTTCAAAAAGCTTTAAGCTGATGAGGTGGACTTCGGTGGTATTCACCGGTATTCCTTTACTGTTGTCCGTGCGGTTGTACCAGCTTTTTTCCCCGGCAAGTACGGGAATGAATCAGGCAGAATTGTATCAATTTGTGGAAAAATATCCCTGGATCAGCACATTTCATATTAACTATTATCTTGGCGTGGATGGTCTTTCTGTAACAATGGTTATTCTCAGCGCTCTGATTTCGTTTATTGGGGTGTTTGCATCTTTTAATATTCAAAAAGCTGTCAAGGGTTATTTTGCTCTTTATCTGCTGCTGGCGACTGCCATGACAGGCGTTTTTTTATCTCTGGATTTTTTCCTTTTTTATGTCTTTTGGGAAGTCATGCTTTTGCCAATGTATTTTTTAATTGGAATTTGGGGCGGCCCAAGACGCGAATATGCCGCCATCAAATTTTTTCTTTATACGTTGTTCGGATCGGTTTTTATGCTTTTGGTTATGCTGGTGTTTTATTTTTCGGCAAATACTTTTTCCCTCGTCGAACTCTCATCAATTATGATTTCAAAAGATTATCCGGGATATTTAAATGTCAGCGTTATTCGTAATGCGGCCTGGATTTTGCTTTTTATTGGTTTTGCCATCAAGATTCCGGTGTTCCCATTTCATACATGGTTGCCCGATGCCCACGTAGAAGCCCCAACGGCCATTTCGGTAATTCTTGCCGGAGTGCTTTTAAAAATGGGTACTTATGGAATTTTAAGAATCTCATATCCATTGCTTCCGGAAGAAACCATGAAGTATGCGCCCTATGCGCTTGGGTTTCTTGGCGTTGTGAACATTGTTTATGGAGCTTTTGTCGCAATGGCGCAAAACGATTTAAAAAAACTCATTGCATATTCCAGTATCAGCCATATGGGCTATGTTATGCTCGGTATGGCATCATTAAATGTAGAGGGGATGAACGGGGCAATCTTCCAGATGTTTAACCATGGAATAATCACATCCATGTTGTTTATTCTGGTGGGCGTAATTTATGACCGGGCTCATCACCGCGACATTCATGCGCTTGGGGGGCTTATTCAGCAAATGCCGCGATATGCTTCATTTACAGCCTTTGCATTTTTTGCCGGTCTTGGTTTGCCGGGATTAAGCGGTTTTATTTCAGAAGCCCTTGTTTTTCTGGGAGCATTCAAGGTGTATTCCATCTTGACGATTATTGCCGCATCCGGTATTATTTTAACGGCTGCTTATTTACTTTGGGCATACATGCGAGTATTTTTTGGAAAGCTGCACGAGCAGCACAGAGAATTTCCTGACATTAATGCCATAGAAGTAATTTCCATTCTGCCGGTGGCCATTTTAATATTGTTGTTGGGAGTTTATCCTGCGCCATATTTAAATGTGGTAGAACCAACAATGCAAAAAATGGTTTCGATATTTTCAGATTCATCTGGACTTGCATTTAATCTGATCAACCAGATGTCGCATTATTTATTCAGGGGCTGACCGGGAGTATCATGTTAGAAAGTACGAGAGCCATACTACCCGAGTTAATCCTTGTTTTTACGACATTCTATATTACTGTGCGATCCGCAAGCGGACGTGCGGCTCGCGATTCTTTGTTTATCGAGGCGCTTACAGGAGCGGCAATTGCTCTGGCTGTTCTCTTGTTTTACTCAAATCAGTACATGAATTTCAAAGGGTTTTATGACATGATCCTTCTGGACAAAACAGCGTACTTTTTCAGGGCTTTGTTTATTGCTCTTGGCATCTTTGTAATCATAATGACAAAAAATTCTGTAGAAATCAGCGACTATCTTTTTGGGGAATTTCTGGTCGTTACTCTCAGCATCACGGCAGGAACATGTTTTCTGGCCTCTTCTATTGACCTGTTGATGGTTTACCTTTCTCTTGAATGGATATCTTTAAGTTCCTACCTTTTAACAGGATTTATTGCACGCAAAAGAATCGCCGGCGAAGCCGCCATGAAGTATGTGCTTTTTGGGGGAATTGCTTCGGCGGTTATGCTGTTTGGAATCTCCTGGCTTTTTGGAATTACCGGCTCGCTGAGGCTTGCTGATATTGCCGGAGCTTTTGTGGATTCACAGCAGGGCGCCATGATGTTTGCGCTGGTATTGATTCTTGTGGGTTTTGCGTTTAAAATATCTGCCGTTCCTCTGCATTTCTGGGCGCCGGATGTGTATCAGGCGGCTCCAACTCCGGCAACCACGCTGTTTTCTATTGGTCCCAAGGCCGCCGGTTTTGCCATTTTAATTCGCATGTTTTACTATTCCATGTTCAAGGACAATGCGGGGGCAATGGAGTCTATCCGGCCTGATATTGAAACCATACTTTGCGTAATGGCAGCCATTACCATGACTGCCGGAAATCTTTTGGCCTTGAGGCAGGAAAATATCAAGCGGCTCCTTGCCTATTCATCGATTAGTCACGCCGGTTTCTTGCTCATGGGTGTTGCAGCTCTGAGCGACCGCGGAATTGAGGCGCTGCTGTTTTATCTGTTTGCCTATTTACTGATGAATGGCGGCGCTTTTTTTGTAGTAAATTTCATAATAAATAAATGGAATAGCGAAAATATAAGCGACTACGAAGGGCTGGCCTGGAGGGGTGGGAGTCACGCCTATCTTGCAGTTACGCTGTCAGTTTTTCTTTTTTCTCTGGCGGGCTTGCCGCCGTTTGCCGGATTTATCGGAAAATGGTATATTTTTGCTGCAGCCGTGGAAAAAAAACTCTACTGGCTTGTTATTGTAGCTCTGATTAACATTGTTATTGCTCTTTATTATTATGCAAGAATTGTCAAGGCTATGTATCTCGTACAGGATATCAGTAAAAAAGAATCTTTTAAAATACCTTTCAATGAAACCTTCTGGATGGGGTCTCTGGGTTTTTTAACTATATATTTTGGTATTTTCTTTTCTCCTTTTTTTGTATATCTGGAAAGTATTCTTCGCTAAAATCTGCTGGATTTGCTGTTCATTTATCGGAGTCCGGTATCCGATAATAACATAATGGCGTCATTTTCAAAACGATCCGGAAAAAAAAAGGTTGAAAAAACAGAAGACCCTGCGGCATTCGCATATGAAGAACAGCTTCAACTGATTAAAAAAAATCTTTCAGCGCACAATGAAAAAGTGGAATTTCACGAGGCCAGTCACCATGATTTATTTTATCTTCAATCTTGCAATATCCCGGAATCGATTATTGAGTTTTACAGAACTGCCGAGCCAGATGATGTTGTTGAAATTAACGATGCCCGAATCTGGCCGGTTTCTATTTTAAAGCTGGAAAATGAAAAAATGGAACCAGGGAAAACCCTTTTTCCGTTTGGTTTTTTTGTAATTGGAACCACTCTCTATGGCGATTGCTATTGTCTGAATCTCAACAGCAAAAAAAAAGATGCGGAAGTCATTCTAGCCTGCCACGATGAGGTCGATGCTTATAACTCCATAGAGAACATTCTTTCGAGCATAAAATTCGTGGCGCCGTCATTTCAGCATTTTCTGACCCTTTTTTCAAAATCAAAATTAAAAGTGGATTAATTTATTGGCGCAGGTATTGCCAGAATAAGCGCGAGTGGCGCGAAGCCAGTCCCAAAACTGCGCTAATTTAATCATATTGAGTGAATTTCAAGTTCATGCCCAGGCGCTTTTTTTTTGCCCCCAAGAGAGTAAGAGAACATAAACTACGACTGAGTCGATAGTCATGTTATTCGGTTCCGACAACAAGATATGATTTATGGCTTTTCCATTCAAACGGGATAGTGAAGACAGGAATTTTTAGAGGAAGGTGAATATTGTGGTTTGGCCCGGTAATTACCATGGGTACCGAAATCAGAAAATTATGTCCAAAAAAATGCTCTGCATTTCCTGAGATATTATTGGCTACCTCGCCGATGGCATCAAGGCGCAGGGTTTCGCTGGCTGTGCCAAGGTGCATGTCCTTGATCAGATCGTCCAGCATGCCCAGTGATGCCGTGACATAAATGCAGCCTTTTCTGTCGCCTGAAATTCCTATGACGCCGGTATAATCCAGAAAGACAAAATTATCATGTTGGGGAAAAGGAACGCCTACTGTCGGTTCTGCTCCGTCAAACTGACTAAAGTAGTGCATCACACCTTGAATAAATATTTTTAATTCTTCCTGTTTCATTTTATCCCCCGATTACTTTTTTTAACGTGTCTGTTAATTGATGCGCCTGTAGTGGCTTGATTAGATAAGCGGCGGCTCCTGCATTGACGGCTTTCACTACGGTAGCTTTGCTGGTCAAAGCCGAAATCATAATAATTTTGGCATCCGGATTAATTTCCAGCATTTCTTTGAGCGCCGCAAGGCCGTCCATCTCGGGCATGGTGATATCAAGAGTTACAATATCGGGTCTGTGAAATTTAAACAGCTCAATAGCTTCTCTTCCATTGGAGGCCTCGGCTACAATTTCCAGATCCGTAAGCTTCAAGTAGCGCTCTATCACCATTCTTACTATGGTAGAATCATCTACAATCATGACTTTCATTTTTCCTCCTTATCTTTCAGCCGGGGCATGAATTTCAATATTCACTTCAGAATCTATTAAAATGCGCAGTTTTGGGGCGCGAAGCCAGCCCCAAAACTGCGTTAGTTTACATCATTCTGACTGAATTTCGAGTTCATACCCATCCTCCTTTGAAGCGCCTTTGCTGGAAATATAATGTCAAATTCAGTAAATTTGTCGTGACCAAAATTTACTTTCAAATGCCCTCCCAGATTTCTGATTCTTTGCTTGATAATGTCCATGCCCATTCCTCGTCCTGAATGAAGCGTGGATTTTGCCGCAGTTGTAAAGCCTGGCTCAAAGGTTAACTTAATTAATCTGGATGTGTCCCATTCTGCAACGTCTGATTGTGATCCTTTTCCCATGGCCACAGCCTTTTGGCGAATTTTGTCAAAGTCAAAAGAACGGCCATCATCGCGGTAATATAGATAAAAATCTTCTCCTTCAGGTTTCATCTTGAGATGAATCACTCCGGTTTCTTCTTTGCCCGACTTTAGTCTTGTTTCTGGATCTTCTATGCCATGCATTAATGCGTTGCGCGTTAATTGAACCAGGATATCGCGCAATACATAGGCGTACTTGTTTGATACGCCTGTAAAATCAATTTCATCTGCAATTAACCGGACTTTTTTTCCGGATTCTGAGGCAATATTTTGCGCAAATTTATCTATTGCCCCGGGTAAGGCGGATAACGCAGATTTTGTATCAATTCCTTCCCTGCTTTGAAATAGTTGAATACGCTTTATCAAATCTTTTAACTGACCATAAACTTCCTGGATTTTTGCCAGCTCATAAGCAACCGACAGAAAATTTTCCCAGGTCAAATTCTTGTTATCCCGCAGAAGGATAATTTGCTCTTCAAAGTCGTTGGCTTTTTTGGCAAGAAATTTTAATTCCAGCAAAGCGGCATTACCTTTTAAAGAATGAACTGAGCGGAATATCGTTTCAATGGCAGCTTCCAGATTTTTATGATATTTCTCATCGCGTAAAACAGATTCAATTACATTAATTTCGGCTTCCACCCCATCCATAAAGTCCTGCAGCAAAGCCGGGCCAATGTGCAGTATGGACAGCATCATCTGACTTTCCTGTTCGGCCTTGATTTCATTTTCACGCAATTGTCTTTCCATTTGAACTTCTTTTGAAACATCTTTTACGCTGATTAAAAAATCTGAATTCTGGCGGGACTCTGAAATGCGCTTAAAGTTAAACTCCAGAAACTTGCTGACACCGCTTAACCCCGAAGGGATTGCGGCTTCTTCGCGCTCAAGAGGGTTTAAGTCGTGAATCATGGCTTCGTCGATATTGGGCTTTGAAAGCATGGAAAGGTATTCGTTCAGCTCTTCGATTTTTTTGGGGGGAAAATAGGACGACAATATATCAGTAAAATTATTCCCGGACAATTGGGAGTTCTCCAGGATCTTTTTTACAGAATCGGACTGGTGCTCCCCGATAATATACTTGTCGTCGGTTTTATGAATGATAAATAAACCCTCATCCACCGAATCCATGATCGTGTCCTGTTCTTTTTTGGCCGCTTTCAACTGCCTGTTTGTAAAAAATTCTTTCCGGATCAGTTGAAAATGCACGCGATTAATGGCGACGGCAATGACAGCGGTGGAGGCCAGAAAATAAAGATTATTGACCAGAATATTTCTGTGGAATGGATTTGGAAAAATAAAATTAAGCCCCAGATAACTGCCTGATATTATCAGAGCGTTGATAACGGCATGATCAAATCCCCAGGGAATTAGAACTATAACGGCGATCGTAACAAGGTTGAGTCCGGCGTAATAACTTGAATCAAAACCTCCCAACTCCTGGGTCATCCAGGAGATCATTAATCCAACTGCCGAAGCAATAAAATATCCATGTAGCGGCGCATATCTGGATGGTTTTGTTATACGCAAAAGTCCGTATTGAAGTACAAGCAAACATGTGATCAATGCCCGCCAAAATGCAAAATTTTTCAGCCATTCCGGCGGGATCATAAAGTAGTCCAGTACCAAAAATAATGGGATTAAAACAAAACCCAGTACGGTAAGAGTTTTTAACCAACTATGACGTATATCATTCAGATATTCCTTAAAGTCGTCCGTATCAGGAATGTTGCTTTTGCTATTCTTCATTATTTTTCTCTTTGTATTATGGTGAACATTTGAGATCTCGTTGGTTCAAATTCGAGGGTGCATGTACTATTTTCCAGATCTTTTGACAATGCCAGAAATTCTTCCTCATTCCGGTAACACAGAACCCAGTCCAGCCAGTATTCCATATACGTGCGGCTGGGGTTATTTATATGATAATTTCCAATAGTCAGATGGCCTCCCGGTTTGAGCATTTGGTACAAATGTTCTGTCAGACGTTTGGCCATTCGATCGGCAAGATAGTCGTAGAGTCCCATGCTGTAAATAAAATCAAACTTCCCGATTCCATTTTCCGGATGTGCAACACGCATTATTGTTCTGACAGATTCCATGTGAAAAATATAATGTACTTTTTTTGAAAATTTTTGCTCAATGCGGTTGATGGTTTCCTTCGCATCCAGAAGAGCATTGTTGTCCTGATCGAGAAACGTAAAACTGTAACGATCAAAATCTTCCGGACTACGCAATAATTCTTCAAGTTCCCGGACAGGCCCGCATGCAATAGAAAGAATTTCAAGTTTTGTTTTATTTGAAGGACGCAGCTTGCTGTGCAATTCATTAATTTGATCGGCAATAAAAGTTTTGCGATTTCGTACAGCAGCTGCGGCCGGGGCTTCCAGGGGATGTTTGTGAAGCAATCTTGAAAAAATATTATCCCCAACATATTCATTATCATATATCAAATTGAGGGTAGCAGAATCTCCAGGATATCCCCTTGGTTTGGTATTGGTTCGATATAGTATTTTGGACATTGTAATAAAACTCCAAAATTGCCGCCGTAGATAATAAGCATGGGTTTGATGTTCTGCGGGCGTGTAGTTTTTTGTCAGATTCTCTAATTCTGCCAGTTTTTCATTTAAAAACGAAAAAAACTTTTTACCCTCTTTTTGATAAATGATATTTTCAATTTTTTCATATATTTCTGCTTCCTCGCCGCAATAGTCAAGATATATCCTGTCAAAAAAACTTTTATAGGCATTTAGATCATAGTTTAAACCGCTTGTATAATCTTTGAACTTTGCATTTACTTTTGTCTTTTGCTGTAATATGAAGGGAAGGGTTGAGAAATATGTATTCAAATTGACTACTTTTTCTTCTGAGAATAATTCGCCTATATCATATACCTCATTTGTAAAGATTAAACGACCATCGAAATATGCATTTGGAGGCGGGGTAATAAAACTGCATTGGCCTAATTGAACTTTGTTGTGTTTTAACTGAATTTCAATGGAAGTGAAACTTTGAGCATTCTCAGGGAATGCGCCGCTTCTATGTTTAAATAACAGGGAACTTTTTGAGGCAAAGGCAACTTCTCCTTCAACGCATGTATCAGCACTTATTAATTTGGCCGGACATGTAAAACTCTCAGCAGAAGAAGGTTCTTGTAAACCTCCGGCGTTTTGGATATTTTTTTTCATAGGCAGAAATCCTCATCACGTATCTCATACTATTAGTATATACTTGCAAGAATATATAACCATTTTTTTTTAAATTCACAACTGCCTTTTATTACAGAATTATGGAATGACAGAATTATGGCATGAATGAGGACGGGGATGAGCATCTATGCGCGTCTATGTTATCCCGTTAGGAGTGCAATGAACAAGTAAAAAAATATGGATGGAAAGCTTGTAGAAAAAAATTGCTTTTAACCCAAAATATAACTTATATAATGGTTTCCAGATGGATATCGTTTCTTGTCCGCTCGGTGTAGAGCATGACAGGATAGAGACAAGGAGAAAATTATGAAAAAAGTTATGATAACGTTGGCTATGATGCTCATTAGCGCTTCCATTTACGGGGAAGGTAAGTGTGCAGAAGCCGGAGGTTGTAAAGACGGGAAAGGAAAATATATTTTTAATGACGGGGTTTACGAAGGTGAGTTTAAAGACAGTAAACTGAACGGTCATGGAAAATATACTTATTCTGACGGCAGGATTTACGATGGTTCGTGGGTGAACAGCGAGCCATCCGGAAAGGCGAAATATACTTTTAAAAACGGCGATATTTATGAAGGGGACTTTGTAACTGGCAAAATGACAGGAAAAGGCAAGATAACCTTTAAAGCCAATGGTAAATATGAAGGCGACTTTATCGACGGTAAAAAATCAGGTAGCGGAGTCTACACAACGAAAGAAGGCGAAGTATATTCCGGACAGTTTCTAAATGACCTGAGAAATGGAAAGGGGAAATATTCCTATAAAGATGGTAGCATTTATGAAGGTGAGTTTAGCAATGATAAAATCACCGGTAAAGGTAAAATAACCTATAAAAACGGCGATGCTTATGAAGGCGACTTTGTCGACAGTCAAAAGGAAGGCAAGGGGAAATATAGCTACAAAAACGGCGATGTTTATGAAGGCGACTTTAAGGCAAACAACATTACTGGCAAAGGCAAATTTATCTATAAAACAGCCGCTCAGATTTATGAGGGTGATTTTCTGGAAGGTAAACAAACCGGGTTTGGCAAATTAACCTATAAAAACGGCGATACCTATGATGGTCAATTCTTAAACGATTCAAAAAATGGCAAAGGAAAATATACCTACAAGAATGGCGATGTGTATGAAGGTGATTACCTGGACAATAAGAGAATTGGGCATGGAAAGCTTGCCTTTAAAAGCGGCAATACCTATGACGGTGAATTTGCCGATGAAAAGATGACCGGAAAGGGAAAATATATTTTTAACGATGGCCGCATTTATGAAGGCGATTTTGTCGATGGGCAATGGAACGGTCGAGGAAGATATACGTTAAAAACCGGCGATGTTTACGAGGGCGATTTTAAAAATGGCGTCCAGGAAGGCAAAGGAAAATATACCTTTAAAAGCGGCGATATTTACGAAGGCAATTTTCTTGCAGATCAAATTACCGGGCATGGGAAATTAACTTTTAAGAGCGGCAATGTTTACGATGGGGAATTTAAAAATGGCAAACAAAATGGCGCTGGTAAATTAATTTATAAAAGCGGTGATTCTTACGAGTGTACCTGGATAGAGAATCAATGTGCTGGCGGGAAAGGGAAATATACCTGGGCAGATGGAAATGTATATGAAGGCGATTTTAAAAATGATATCCCGGATGGGAAAGGTACATTAACTTACAAAAGCGGCACTGTTTACGAAGGCGGGTTTAAAAATGGCAAACAAAATGGCGCCGGTAAATTAATCTACAAAAGTGGAAAAGTTGCAGAAGGTAACTGGAAAGACGGGGTAAAGCAAAAGGTGGATATTAATTTTTAAAACTTAATCAAAATGGGGGCATGAGATCCATGGTCGTCATGCCCTCGTCCGTTTCCGGGCAAAAACGCGCATTTTAATACATTTTGATCTGATTATTGAGATCCTGCCCATGCTCGTCCTTTATGCAATACACAAAGTTTTGTACATCTTTCTTCTTGACAGGGCGATTTTATATCAAGGTATACAAATGTGTACCGGTTTATTAAAATTTGTGGCCTGACAAATTCTGAAGATGCCCGAGCGGCTGTATTAATGGGAGCTGATATTCTGGGCATGGTGATGCACCCACAAAGTCCCCGCTTTTGCAAACAGGAACAGGTTCTGGAAATATCCAGGAATTATTATTTCAAGGTCAGGGTTCTGGTTTTTGCAGATAATCCGGTAAGTTATGCAGAAAATTTATTAAATCATCTGGATGATAAATTTACCCTTTTTCAGATTCCCCTCGAAACGGAGCTTTTTGGTTGGGCGAACGGCAAATTTCATCCAGAAAAAATTATTCCCGTAATTTCAGTAGGGATAGAATCAGATATCCAAGTCCGTCATAAATTGAAAAATTTTCCCTGGGTGATTTTTGATACGGGCGGAGTTAAAAATGAAGCCGGAGAGTTTTTATACGGGGGAACCGGACAAGTATTTGACTGGAATATTTTACAGAATATTCACAGAAAATATTTTCTTGCAGGCGGACTGAATCCGGAAAATATTTATACTGCAATTTCGGCTGCAAATGCTCCCGGTTTTGATGTGTCCAGCGGAATTGAAAAATATGCCGGAAAAAAGGATTATACCAAAATGAAATTGTTCATTGATACGGTGAGAAAAACCTGACCTATGATCGACAAGACGCAATCTGCCGCTCAATACAATACCCCCATGATGCGCCAGTACATGGAAATCAAGTCCAAACACAAAACCGAGATTTTATTTTTCAGGATGGGCGATTTTTATGAAATGTTTTTCGATGATGCGGTTTATGCTTCCAAAATTCTTGGCATAGCGCTTACAAAACGTCAAGATGGCATTCCCATGTGCGGCGTCCCGTACCATGCTGTAAACAATTACGTTCATCCGATTCTTGAAGATGGAAAGAATATTGCCGTTTGTGAACAAATGGAAACTCCGGCGGAAGCGGAAGGTCCGATTGTTCGGCGGGAGGTTGTGCGTATTTTGACTCCCGGAACGATATATGAGGAACACCTTCTGGGAAAATCAGAAAGCAGATTGATTGCTTCTGCTGTAATACATAACGGCAACTCTGTCCTGGCATTGGCAGATATTTCAACAGGAGATATTTGGATAGAAAAAGAAGAGGGATTGATGCAGCCTGGTCTTCTTGCTGTGAAGGGAATCCGGGAAGTTGTTCTGGAAGAAAGTCGCCAAAAATTATATTCGAACGAACATACTCTTCCTCTATATTATCGGAGATTACCGTCGGAAGACAAAGCGCTGTCTATTATCAAAAAGACATTTCACCTTGAGAACGTTCAGGTTCTGGAATTATCCGACCCAGAATTAAATGCGCTCGGATTGTTGTTTATTTATATTTACGAAGTTATACCGCAATTGGCTATTTCCTGGAAAAACCCTGTTAAAGAATATTTGCGCAGGATCATGCATCTTGACGAAACCGTGGTTAAAACGCTTGAAATAATTACCTCGCAATCCGGGGAAAAAGAAAGCTCGCTTCTCGGGGTTATGGATAAAACAATAACCGCATCCGGGCGCAGATTGCTGATTCAATTCTTGATGAAGCCTTCGACCGATCTTGATGAAATCAGGCATAGACAAAATGCTGTCAAATACTGCCTTGCAAACGCGGATCTTGTAGAAAATATTAAAAACCAGCTTCGGCATGTATATGACATAGAGCGTCTGATTTCATCGCTTCAAAATCATCCCGAGGTGCGACATCTTGGAAATATTTTCATTACTCTTCAGGTGATCCTGCAAATTTTACGGGAATTTTCCGGGCTTGCTGATCTTCCCGAAATATTCCGCAAGTACTGGCAGAAAACGGATTTTCCGGAAAACCTTTACCAGTTGCTGAAAGCTACTCTGTATATGCAAGACTTGCCTCCGTTACTGGATGAACGGCGTTTTGTCAGCCCGGGGCAAAATGCGGAACTTGACGATCTTTTCTCTCTGGGGGGGGCGTCTGGAGATATAATTCTGGATTTTGAAAAGCGCGAAAAAATGCGTCTTGATATTCCTGCATTAAAGGTGAGGTATAACAAGGTTATCGGGTACTATATTGAAATTTCCAAAGGGCAGGCCAACAAGGCTCCGCCAGAGTATTCGCGTCGGCAGACCCTGGTCAATGCGGAGCGCTATACATGCGAAGAGTTAAAAAATCTTGAGGATAAAATTCTTGGGGCCCGCGAGCGTATTATTGATTTACAAAGGATCATTTTTGACAATATTGTTGAAGAAGTTTTAAAACACATTGCCATGTTGCGTTACTGGGCGCAGGCCACCGCTTTTCTGGATGTTATTTTTTCTTTTGCAAAAACTGCGTTTGAAAGCCGCTTTGTTTGTCCCGAAGTAAGCGACAACGGACTATTGTTTGTAAAAAATTCCCGCCATCCGGTAGTCGAAAGCCTGTTTAAAACCGAAGTGTTTGTTCCCAATGATATTCACCTGAACAATGAAAATCGACATCTTGCAATATTGACAGGGCCAAACATGGCAGGAAAATCTACCTATATCCGCCAGGTGGGGATACTTCAGATTCTGGCACAGACCGGATCTTTTGTGCCTGCTGAAATGGCGCATGTAGGTCTTGTAGACCGTATATTTACGAGAATAGGCGCTTTTGACCGCCTGGCGCGCGGCGAGAGTACTTTCTATGTGGAGATGTCGGAATGCGCAAAAATATTCCGAAACTTTACGTCGCGCTCCTTGATTCTTCTCGATGAAATCGGAAGAGGAACTTCTACTTTTGACGGAATCAGTATTGCCCGCGCCATGATTGAATTCCTGAATAATACCGCGAATGGTCGACCTAAAATTCTCTTTGCCACGCACTATGCCGAGCTGAGCAGCCTGATTGAGTCCGACCGCGGTATTATAGGCCTGACGGTAAAAATTCTCGAAGAAAAGGATAAAATTATTTTTCTTAGAAAAATTATAGAAGGCTCGGCCGATAAATCATACGGAATATACGTTGCGCAGCTTGCCGGTATTCAGGATAGTATCATACAACGCGCATCGACTCTGTTAAAAGAGCTGGAACAAGACGGTATCTGGTCAAAGGAACCCGTATTCCAGGAAATAAAAAATACTCCCAAACCCAAAAAAGAAAACTCGATTCAAGACCAGTTATCCATGTTCTGATTTTTGCCATTACTGTTTCAGCCGGAGTACCGATTTTGTTGGGTAAGCTGGTTTTTTTGCCCCCACGGTGGACAAAAGAAATTTACACGGACTGAGACAGCGCTCATGTGTTTCAGAAAACTTTTGGAGATACATTTTTAAATATTCTCCTTAATTCTTCCTGTAATACTTTTCCTGCCTGAATATAATTTTCTTTCCACTCCTGCCTTGAGCGGGAGCCAAGAGCGTTTGTGCAGCAAAGTAATGCCATAAAGGGAATTTTTCTTTTGTAACAAATCCAGGATAACGAAAGCGCTTCCATATTTTCCCAGGCCGGGAGCATACATTCAGAAAAATGCTTTGTGTTCTTTGAAATACCAAAACTGGAATAAACGGGCTTATCTAAATATGCCCTGCATATACTTTCAGGCAGAAAACTCTGTGTTGACCATTTCTCCGGTAGAAATTCAGGCAGTTCTTCAAAAAGAAATTGCGGATACAAGAATTGATTCGTCAGACATACCTTGAATAGATCGTCCGAATCCGGAGAGCCCGCTGTTCCTGCCAGTAAAATTCCAGCAGGGAGTTCTGCTGCCTTGCATAGAGTTTCGCTGAAATGATATACGGATTCCAAAAGCCCAATACCACATACATGGAACTCGGCTTCAATATCAAATTTGATTAAACTATCAATTAATGGAATTTCTTTTTGATCTGCGACGACAATCCAGTATTTTTTCATACCAAGCGAAAAATTATTCCATGCTCAAATGTCTCAATAATGAACTGTTGCTTACATAGTCCAGTTCTTTTAGAATGGCGCCTACAAAGCCGCCTCTCTCGATGTGCAGTTTTTTTACTTCATCGTATTGCGCCTGGCTAATTTCGTCATCTTTAAGAAGGGAATCCATAAGGCGTTGTTCTTCAGGGGTGAAATCCTCAAGCTGGAATTTCCTCATCTGGTATACAGTAAAAGCCTGCTTTATCATGGCGATATTTTCAACATTGTCTTTAAGAAGACGCTGTTCCAGTTGAAAATGTTTTTGAAGTTCTGGCAGCAAGCTGAGCTTCGTTTCCAGAAATATGGAAGCTCTTTCAAACGCTGCATGCATCTGCTTTAGCTGAACAATAATTTCCTGAAGATTGACGGTAAGGTCGTTTATTAAATTACCAAGATCCGAAATTTCGTCTTTGGATTTCATTGTCAGACTTACGCTCAGATCTCCTCCGGCGATCTTTTTGGCTTTGTTAATCATGTATTGTATTGGCGATGCAATTTGAATGACAAACAAAAATAAAACAATGGCGCTTACCAGAATAAGAATACCAACCATATACACGAATTTTTTTGTTAAATTATCCAGTAACGGGAAAATCGCCTGTTCTGTTTTTTCTCCATTTTTTATTTGAACTACAGTTTCAATTACCTTGCTGCGATATTTGTCGCTGCGAATTTCAACGAGCAGCTCGATGCCAACAAAAATATTGGCAACGGCAACAAGAAGAAAATAAAATACCATTTTCCTTTTCAGCGATGTTTTACTGCGTATTTCCAATGTGTACTCCAATTCGACCGATTCATTAGCTTATGTCTTAATCCATTCAAAATTTAATAAGGGTTTTACCCGGCAATCTTTTTTTTCAAAATATATGAGAGGTCGGTTGCGACTGTCTAACAGGCCATAGGACGCCCGATTTATAGCCGCAGCCGGGGGAGAATTGATGATCACGCCACCGGTAATTCTCCAACATCCACGTCGTATTTCTAAATTCAGTTGACGCTATATGTAAATATTCCCCATTTTCTTGTTGCAATAAATGCCATTTGTTCATATATTACAAGATATACCAAATGGAACTTTGAAAGTAACCGGGTTGTTATGCATAAAAATATTGTTGAAGTAATACATTCCACCTTTCGCAAATATCCCTTAAAAACCGCCTATTCATGGCGGGAAAACAAAGAAATAAAAAGTGTCACATATTCTGAAGTGGCGGATGCGGTGAAAAAAATTTCTGCAGCCTTGATAAATATCGGAGTAAAACAGGGCGATCGGGTAGGTCTGATTGCCGATGTTTCTTATTACTGGATACTGGGAAATTTATCCATTCAAAACATTGGAGCGGTGGATGTTCCCAGGGGAACTGATTCCACTGGACAGGAGTTAGCATATATTTTAAGCCATTCCGGATGCGGCGTAGTGATGGCGCAGAACGCAGATCAAATTTCTAAAATTGAATCCTGCCTGAAAAGTGAAAAAAAATATAAGGTAAAAAAGTATATTGTGCTTTCGGGCGCTCTGGAAGAAAAAGCATCCGCCAGAATTGTGGCTCTGGAGGATATCCTGAAAAATAACAGCGAAATTTTGAAAAGGGGCTCCGGGAAAAAAGCGATCAACTTTGACCGGGAACTGGAGTTACGCCACAAAGAACTGGATCGCGATTCCGTGGCCTCCATAATATATACTTCAGGAACCACCGGGCAACCAAAAGGTGTGATGCTTACCCAGGGAAATCTTGTATCCCAGATCAATCTTCTGCCAGGACCCTTTGAGCTTTCCAGCGGCGACCGTATGCTGACATTGCTTCCTCCCTGGCATGTTTTTGGTCGCGTTCTTGAATATCTTTTTTTTGAAGCCGGGGCGAGCATCAACTATACCGATGTAAAAAATCTGGGCGATGATTTAAAGCGCATTAAACCAACGTATATGCCTGCCGTGCCAAGGGTTCTGGAAGGAATTTACAATAAAATTATGGCTAACGTTAAAAAAGGCGGAAAGGAAAATATATTTAATATTTTTAAAAATATTTCCCTGTTTCATTATCGCTGCCTGAAGATTGTGCTTGGACAGGAAAGGCGTTTTTTGCCCAGAAACCCAATTGTGAATATCGCACTAAAATTTTTTTGTTTTATCGCCATAGGGTTGTTAACTCCTCTCAAGATTGTGGGGCATTTTCTTGTTTTTCGCAAAATTATTGCAGCCACCGGCGGTAAACTGAGAGGCTCTATTTCTGGCGGAGGAGCGCTTCCGGAATATATTGATGAGTTTTTTGCCGCCACAGGAATTCATATTTACGAAGGATACGGCCTGACTGAAACCAGCCCTGTTTTGGCAGTAAGACTTCCCGGAAGAATTATTCCCGGTACAGTTGGACCGCCTGCTCCCATGACCCAAATCAGAATAATTTCTCTGGAAGGTCGCGATGTGACCAATATTCCCGGAGCAAAGGGTACTTTGTTTGTCAGAGGACCGCAGGTTATGAAAGGCTATTATAAAGACGACAAGAAAACAAAGAGTGTGCTGGATTCTTCGGGATGGTTAAACACCGGGGATCTTGTACAGATTACTGTAACAGGAGAAATAAGTATTGTGGGGCGTTCAAAAGATACCATCGTTCTTCGAGGCGGTGAAAACGTGGAACCCGTTCCCATTGAAGAAAAGCTTCTCGAAAGCCCGTATATTGACAATCTCATGCTTACCGGCCAGGATCAAAAATCCATAAGCGCCTTGATTGTGCCGTCCATGGAAGCCGTAAACGACTACTGCCAGAAACACCAATTGCCGCACAAATCGCTTGAAGATTGCGCGAATGATCCGCTTGTCCATAATTTAATTTCCAAAGAAATCGGACGTTTAAACAACAGCGCCAGCGGGTTTAAGGTTTACGAGAGAGTAACAAAATTTAAAATTTTGTCAAAACCATTTGAGGTTGGAGACGAAATGAGTCAGACCTTTAAAGTAAAAAGATTCGTGGTTACCGAGAAATATGCGCAGCTTATAAAAGAAATGTATGTCGGCGAAAAATAAATGGGGAAAGCTATGGACGGTTGTAGCGGCGCGCGCCGTTCCCCGTTGATAAACTTATGCTTACGACTATAATTGTTGATCGTGTCGGTAATACCAACGTTTTTAATGTTATCCAGAATGACGACAGGCAAATCATATCTGAAAGCAACAGCCTTCAGTCCATAACCGACGATGATTTGATTCAGGAATACTTGAGTGAATTGACGGATATTTCAACCATGGCGCGATCCCTGACTCCGGCTCTGGAGGCAAAAAATACGGATGGAACCTCGATGTATCAACACATGGATATCCCCAGACGTCTGCATCAAATTGGCGAGACATTTTATCGCCAGTTTTTTCCTCCGGCGATTCAAAACGTATTTGCTGAAAAAAATAATGAATATATTTACTTCCATGTTGATTCCAAACTTGCCTCCATTCCGCTTGAAATATTATCCAATGGAAAATATTTTTTATGTGAAAAATTTTACATTGGTAAAAGTGTTAAAGGGGGACAGGTTTCTTCGCCGGATACTTTGCCAAAAGACAATCTGAATATGCTGATTATTGCCGATCCAACGGAAGATCTTGCCTGGGCGCGCAGGGAAGGCGAGGAGCTTTTTGAACACCTGAGTACAAATTTCCCTGAAAAAAAACTTCAGATAGAGTTGATTTCCGGTCGGCATATTACAAAACTTTCGCTTTTAAACGATATTGTTGGTAAAGATCTGATTCATTACAGCGGACATCTGCATTATACAAATGACGCCGGGGAAAACGGCTGGGTTCTTTATGACGATAAAATTATTCATGCGCGTGAAATTCAAAAGTCCGGAGCCTCTCCGCTTTTGATTTTTTCAAACTCATGCGTAAGCGGTCGGGATATTCAGAACAAAACATCATGGTATGAAAATTTTGCCAGTTCATTTTTAAAATCCGGAAAAACAAATTACATTGGTACTTTGTGGGAATTGCCCGATACCCGGCAGACGTTGAAATTTACTCTTCAACTCTATGACAATATATTTCAAGGTCATACCGTTGGTTCTTCACTACATACGGCCCGAATTTTTGCCAGAGAACAATTTACCCCCAATGATCTTACATGGGCCAGTTATTTGCTTATGGGGAGTCCCGTCACAAAAATATTTCAAAAAGAATCGAAGCTTCCCGATCTTTCACGCAATATACTTGATCCCGAAATTGTTCTGAAAAAATATCCGTTCCCGATAGCCCTGGCTTATCAAAAGGCTTATGCAATTGTAAATTCTGATAAACCGGATAGCATTGCCGAAAAATTCGAAAGCCTGTTTAATGTGTTTGAAAATACTGTTTTATTTTTATGCTCGTTAATTGTGGCAAACTACTCGTATTTAAACATTTCCAAGCCGATCAGTTTTAATCCTTTCAATCTTTACGGAACGGTAAATGCGGCTTTTCATGCCTTGAAAATTATGGGTTTGCTAAAAGTGGAGAATATGATTCCCCATCTCGAAGAAACTATGTTAACGCACAAAGAAGAAATATTCAAAATTATAGACTGGAGACAACAATACGACAGGGGAGAAATTCGAAACAGCAGCATTGAAGGATATATGATTTCCCTGCAATATCTTCTTGAGCGTATTTTAATCGATATCGAGTATCTGAAAACTTTTGGCTTTTACCGCATTGTGGAACCCGGAATTATTCAGCTCTCGCTTTACGGTTTATCCGAATATCAAATGATGAAAGAAATCATTTTACCCACGCAGACAGATTCTCATATCCGGGAAGAACTCACTATTAGAACATCTGCCCTGATCGGAAAATGCGTTTTTTATATTCCCGTAAAAAGAATATTTTTTGACATGTCATCATTACTCGATATAAATATTTCCGAAGGCAAGGATTCCGCCCTGGATTATGAGGTTTTGTTTAAGGAGTATAGCACGGCCAATAAAATGCCTGCCGTTTTCAAAAAAAAGAGGCCATCGGATGACCTGTTACAAACCAGTTGATTACCGAAGGCCGGAATCGAACCGGCACGGGGTTACCCCCACTGAATTTTGAGTCCAGCGCGTCTACCAATTCCACCACTTCGGCATATGCTTAATGATTAATCACCAAGCGGATCAATTTCAATATATTTTCCTTTGGCTCTTGCTATGATTTTTCCGATTTCATCTTCAAGCTCCGATCTGTTTTCAACAATTTTCTTGTTCTTTTTTACAAAGTAACCTCGCAAATAAAGAGGTTCGTTTGTTTTTGCCAGTTGCAGATATCTTACTGTAAGCTCTCCGGTATGAACTTCCAGGTTCATGGCCTGGTTTATATGCATCATCACTTCATCCAGTAAAACAGTAATAATACCCTGATGAACATATTCTGATTGATGTCCCTGGAAATGTACCGGGATAACAATTTCGCCGTAAGCAGTTTTTGTATCTTCATCGTATTCTAATTTGAGTTTCAGGCCAAACTCATTGTCGGGGCTGGTTCCAAAACTCAAATCTCTTTGTTTTCTTAGAACTTTCATTGAGATAGTATAATATTATTGAATCAGGTTGTCAAGTACTTTCCAAATCGCAAGTATGTAAGTTAAAAAGGAATGCTCCCAAACTCACGCAGGTAAAAAGCTCGCACCAATCTGATTTTACTGTAAATTGAGATGAAATTATAGTATTTTGCCCTTTCTGGTTAAAAATTCCGGAGAAAGGCAAATATAATTTCAATTTACCTGCGTGAGTTTGGGAGCATTTAAAAAGGCCAGACCGGAAAAAATCTTGATGGGACAGGCCACAATAAAAAGATGTTTTCTTGTTTTCAAAACCTGAAAAATTTGTTATTTTGTTAGCAAAGACTTTAAATAAACTCTGGAGAATAAAATGAATACACTTGTTCTGTTAAAGCAGGTACCTGATACCGAAACGCACATTAAAATTTCTGATGGAAAAATCAATGAATCATCTGTCAAATGGATAATATCCCCATATGATGAGATTGCCCTTGAGGAGGCAATTCGCATCCGCGAAAAAAGCGGAGGCAAAGTTACAGTTGTTTCTGTTGGTCCGGAGCGCGTTTCTGCATCGTTGCGGACGGCTTACGCCATGGGAGCCGACGATGCTATTCATATCAAAGCCGACGACTATCAAATGCTTGATTCTGCCACAATAGCCGAGGCCATTCTAAAAGCAACCGGCGATCAAAATTATGAAATTATTTTATGCGGTCGACAGGGCATTGATTCAGATAACGGGCAGGTTCCCCTGATATATGCGGCAAAAAAAAATATATCGGCCATCATATGGGCTCGCAAAATAGAGATATCCGATTCTGGTGTGCTGGTTACCTGTGAAGGCGACGGCGGTGAGGCTGTTTATCAGGCTTCGTATCCGGTAGTGATTACGGCTCAAATGGGCATGAATGAACCAAGATATCCTTCTTTAAAAGGAATTATGGCCTCCAAGAAAAAACCCATTATAACGAAAAATATTTCGGAGTTTGGATTGAATTTTGATAAATTGGAAATCGTTGGCTATGAAATGCCGCCGGAAAGACCGGCGGGGCGTATTATTGATGGAGGCAGTCCGGAAGAAAAAGCAAAGAAACTGGTTGTTGCTCTCCACGAAGAAATCAAGGTAATATAAGGATTAAATTATGAGTAAAGCATTGGTTGTAGGCGAAATTAAAAACGAGCAAATTTCAAAAGTCACCCTGGAGATGGCTTCACGGGCAAAAGAACTTAAAATGGACGTTTCGGTAATATTTTTTGGAGCGGGCGCTGAAAACGCTGCAAAGTCAAATTTATCGGGCGTTGCGCGGAGTTTATTCCATGAATCCTCCGATTATAACGGCGAAGTGATTGCAGAGGCGGTCAGCAAGGTTGTAAAGTCCGGAAATTACGAGATTATATTGATTCCTCATACCTGGATGGGGCGAGATATTTCGGGTCGCATTGGAGCATTGCTGGATTCCTCCGTTATTTCAGATATCGTAGATCTTCAAAATGAGGGCGGCAAACTAATTGCCCGAAAACCAGTTTATGCAGGCAAGGCCTATGTAAAACTTGCGCATAAATCTGGAGTAAAAATTTTTTCTGTAAGACCAAACGTTTTTGCTGTGACGCAAAACAAAACAGAGCCGTCATCGGAAACGCCGGAAAAAATAGAGGCAGACTATTCCAAGGCAAAAGCAAAAAGAGTGGAATTTAAATCATCGCAAGGAGCAAAAATCGGACTAACCGAAGCCAGTATAATTATCTCCGGGGGTCGGGGAGTTAAAGGTCCGGAATATTTCCCCGTGCTTCAGGAATTGGCCGACATGCTTGGCGCAGCTCTTGGAGCTTCCCGCGCAACCGTAGATGCGGGCTGGATTGATCATTCGCATCAGGTTGGTCAAACCGGAAAAACTGTCTCGCCGATTCTTTACATCGCGGTGGGAATTTCCGGAGCGATACAGCATCTGGCTGGAATGGGTTCGTCGAAATATATCGTAGCCATTAATAAAGATCCAGAAGCGCCCATTTTCAAGGTGTCAACCTATGGCATTGTGGATGATTTATTTAACATTGTTCCGCCCCTGAAAAACGAAATCAAGGCGCTCAAAGGATAACCCATGAACTTTACAAAAGACAATGACAAGCTGGTAATTGTAGCGGCCGTAAGAACTCCGATTGGTCAGGCGGGGAAAAGTCTTTCTTCATATCAATCCCATGAGCTTGGAATCATGGTTGCAGAAGAAGCCATCAAGCGTTCCGGTATTGATAAAAAAAATATAGATGGCGTTGTTGCCGGAGAAATTGGGCAGTCTTCCAGAGCACCCAATGTAGCCAGAGTGATTTTGGTAAAGAATGAATTGCCATTGGAATCTACTGCAGTAACAGTTGCCAATAACTGCGTTTCTGGTTTTGAAGCAATTAACGAAGCCTGCCGAAGGATTCTTCTTGGCGAAAATACAGTAGAACTTGTTGTCGGGCTGGAATCCATGTCCAATTTCCCGATTTATTTAAGCAAAGCGCAGCAGAACTCCAAAACAGCTACCGTTGAAAAAATCAGGCAAAACTGGCAAATGATCCCTGAAATTCCCGAAGTGGAAATGATCAGCGCAGTGGATGAGGGACTTGTTGATCCTGTAAGAAAAGCCAATATGGCAGAAACGGGGGAAGTTGTAGCCCAGATGCTTGGCTTGTCCAAAAAACAACTGGATGAATATGCGGCGGGTTCATATCGAAAAACTCTTGAGGCAATTCAGGCGGGAAAATACAAGCCCTGGTTAATGCCGGTAAAATCAGAAAAAGGATCTCTGGAAGACGACGAATTTATAATGTCTAAAACCGGTTTTGTGGAAAAACCGGAACGGTTTGAAAAAGCCGCAGCTATTTTTGATATGCCTCCCCATACCAACATGAAGGATTTTTATGCAAAATATGGGAAATGGATTGGAAAGCCTTATACGGAATCTGTCAAAGGAGCGGTTTCTCTTTTTAATGCATGCCCGCGCTCTGACGGCGCTGGAGCATTAATGATTACCACCGAGTCCAGGGCAAAACAATGGAATTGCAAAATTCTGGCTCATATCAGAGGCTGGGGAAATTACGGTGTTGACCCCATTTACATGGGACTTGGGATCACCCATTCCATGAAAAAAGCTCTGGATAACGCAGGATTGTCCTGGAGCGACATGGATTCGTTTGAAATCCATGAGGCTTTTGCCGCCACCGCGCTTGGAAGCATCATGCAGACCAAAGATATTTATGGATTTGACCTTTTTAGCAAACTTGGGCAGGGGAAAATTAACCCAAACGGAGGTACTCTCGCCATGGGGCATCCGCTCGGCGCCACAGGAATTCGAATTGCCATGAACCAGATTATGGAAATGCAGTTAAACCCGGCGGTAAAATTATCCATAGGGGGTATTTGTGCAGGCGGAGGGGTGGGCGGAGCTCTGATTCTGGAGCGATAGTTTCCGGCAAAATTAATACATTAACCATCTATTATGATCCGCGGATATATTAATCTGTTAAAACCGGTTGGTTATTTAATTTTGTTAATTATAACCGGATCGCTTGGTTTTTTCTTTATTGAAAACTGGAACATCGTAGATTCTCTTTTTATGACGGTGATTACAATTACGACCGTCGGTTTTGGCGAGGTTCACCCTCTAAGCCCGGCGGGACGATTGTTTACGATATGCCTTATTATTGCCGGTGTGGGCTTTTATGGACTTTCGATTAATGCATTTGTAAAGATATTTGTAGAACGAAACTTCAGGGTAATTATGGAAGAAAACAAACTAAAAGAAGCGTTAAAAAAAATTCGCAATCACTATATTATTTGCGGTGGCGGTAGAATGGCCATTGCCCTGGCGCATGAGCTTTCATACAAT
>JAOUFE010000102.1 GCA_029858425.1 Spirochaetia bacterium
TCCCGCAGCATCTGTTGCCGTATTCGCCGCTACGGTAATACCAACGGTTCCATCTCCTGTGCAATTGGTGAGTGTTACTGTTGGTATAGCCGTGGTTCCGTTTGTCACACCGATGGTACAGGTCGCTGTGCCCGTTGTACTTAAGGTGATAGCTGCTGGAGTTAAATTTATCGTACTTGCTCCGGTATATGTAACCGTGTATGTTTCGATTGTAAGGTTATTTGCAATGGTCGCGGATGGGGAACCTACGGAAACGGTTACACCGGTGGCCGTGCTTGCTGTAGTTGTTGCAGAAATTTCATTGGAATATGCGCTCTTGTTGCCGGACGCATCAGATGCCCTTAGAGTAAAATAATAGGTTGTTGATGCAAGCAGGCCAGTTACGTTATAGCTCAGGGCATCTGGCGCAGTTGTATAGGTTGCTGTAAAGTTGTTTGCACAGCTTCCGATGACAGTACTCTGACATATTTCATAGGTTATCGGATTTGCTGGCGAAACCAGGTTATCCGTTGATGTAGTCCATGATAGATTTATTTGAGCAGATCCAGCGACCAGTGCTGAAAAGGAACCTGGTACAGTTGGAGCCACGGTGTCATATCCAGCAGGTATACCAGGATCAACGCGGAGTCCACATCCATTTGAACAATGTCCCATAAATAGGGTTAACAGGATAAATATTAAACTATTTTTGAATATTGCAATTTTATTCATCTTGGTTTCCCCGTGAAAAATTAAGTATATATTTAATTTAGGCTATAACCAACTTAATAATAAATTTTCGCCACTAAATAGTCTAATTATCGGTAGAAACTTCAAGCAGGCCGTAAAAAGTAGATAAAATGGCATTTTTTTATGTATTGATCAATATATTAAAGGTACAGAAGGAGTCAATACAAAAACAACAGGAAAAAGACTTGTCAGATAAAGACATAATGCCCAAGATACTACAAGTTTCAAATTTTTCCATGGTGATCCGACAAATATGAAAGAATATAAAAGAACTCTCAAAAGCACCTGTTATGTATTTATTTTTGCCTTTCTGGTTTTACATAAACCAGCTTTTGGAGAGAATGACCCTAATATATCAGATATGGTCGATACGGAAACCTTGAGTTCCGATGCCGTAAGTCAGGCACAGCAGGGGAGTTATGATCAGGCAATAACTCGCTTTAAGACTGTTGTCTCCATTCAAGATAGAAATGTGGCGGCGACATACAATAATCTTGGTTATACTTTTTTATTAAAACATGATTATCCGAATGCAATTGAAAGTTTTAAAAAGGCCATTGAAAGAAATCCTGTATTGTTGCCATCTCTGGCAAATCTGGGCAAGGCGCTTTATGAATCAGGCCAGTATACTGAGGCTATTATTTATGGCGAAAAAGTAATTGCTTTGAATCCTCAGGATCGCAAGGTACGAGAATGGCTTCCGGATGCTCATAAAAAAGCAGCGGAAAGACGAATGTTTGAACTGGAAAATCTAAAATACGCGGATTCTCAAGACAATCAAAAAGGGGAGTTGTCTGCCGTAAGCGCAGAGGGTCTGCCGTCAGCAAAAGAACAGCTCTCAAAGGTAGAGTATTCCGGATTGCTCGAGATAGGATGGGACAAAGCTGCGAAAACCCTTGCATGGTATGGACCGCATACCAGCATTCCTTTCCCTTCCAGTTTATCTGCGGATATTTGGGCGTCTCCGAATGTTTTAATATTTGCTGAAATTAAAAATCCCAACATGGGCGTCAGTCTGCCTTATTTTATTTCCTCCGAAGAGAATCTGGGTATAATATTCCATGCAAACAAATTTTTTTATGGAATGGGAATATATTTGTCGCAGGCCAATTTCTCTTATGATACTATTTATAATGTCGGCAGGTTTATTCAAAACTCGGGCTTTCCGAAGAGAGCCGATACAAAACTTGGTTTAATTTTTGGATTTCGGAAGGAAATTAGTTCGTTAATGTTTTATATGTATCCCAGTTTGTTGTTTCGGGATCCTGCAACCGGCCCGCAGAGTATTGAATATGACAGAGCTCTTTCGAAGCTCGAATTTCGTATAGCTTATCCCGAGAAAAGCGACTCTATAATTCATGCACATTTTGAGCTTGGTTTGGGTATAAAGTCAAACGAATTTCTTATTACTGAATATTCCGCAGCAAAATCAGGCGTGACGGTTGGTCATTACATCGGTTGGTATGATTTGTATGCAGATATGTCATTTGGAAAAATGCAACCTGTTTTTAACAAGATTCCTGTGCAATTTGGTTTTTTAATCGGTTCGAGATTCTATTTTCAGGACTTTAATAATAAAAGTCCATTCAGTTTTGCAAATGGTCAGGGCTACGCTGGAATAAACCTGGCGATGACTCCAGTAGGCATCGTATTTGCTCCCCCTACCTATCTATCAACAAGTTTATTGTTAGATGTCTATTTTAAGCAAATGTTTCTTTCCAAATTTATTCTAATGGAAAAAATTGGAATGGAAATTTCCCAGCCTAATCAGCCAGCAAACGGGTTTTCAGCAGAAATAAGTGTTGCATATACTTTCTGATGAATTTTTTCGTATGTGAGTTATCCTTCCGGGGTTTGGCGTATTTAAATGCCGTACAAGATTTAGATCTGCATTTGGAGTTTTATTCCCAGGCGCCAAAGGGACAAAGAGAAATGATTTACAAGTCCATGCCCGACTCCAATGATTCCCGACATGAAAATTTTTCAGGCAAAATCTTTTTTTATCCCGTTATCTCTGATGTTATTATGGAGCAATCCTTTTGCGCAGGACTGGCCTGTTTATAAAGGCAATCTGTATTTAACCGGCAACAATGATGAAATTGTTGTAAAAAACAATCAACTTAAATGGATTCAAAAATCTGGCAACGCACTTTATAATCCCGTTGTTTCTGACGGTAAAATATACATTGTCGACAGAGCCTCGGTTATTTATTGCCTCGACGAAGAAACCGGAATCGTAGTCTGGAATGTAAATCTTGTGGAAATCTCCAGAGAGTTTACCGGCACAGAAAGAAAACCGGGAAAAATAAAGTACCCCGTTATTAAAGATCGCTTTTTGATTATTTCAGACGCAACCATGATATATGCTATCGACAAAAATAACGGAACAATTATCTGGTCCCGAACCGCTTTGCAAAATGAAGAACACCCCGAGCAAATAAAAAAGGCTGTCATAGATGGAATTTATTCCGACCCAACCATTCACGGCAATGAAATTATTTATGGCACCCGCAGCGTTTTAATTGCGCGCGAGCTGGCAAACGGCCACTTAAAATGGAATCGTTCCGACATAAAATCCTATGCCGGATTCCCTGTTTTTTACGATGCCTGCATTCTGGCTACATCCATGGATTATTCAACACAAAAATATTTCATTTATAACCTGGATATAAGAACAGGGGAGAACCGCTGGGTGCAGGAAATTGAGAAACCTTTTAAAATATTTTCTCCGGTGGTTTACAATCAAAAAGTTTTTTTACCGGTTGGCATGAAAATTTATGCGCTCGATCTTGACTCGGGAAAAATCCTGTGGCAGAAAGATTACAGGGAATATGTTACGTCCAATATTTCGTTTACTGACCGGGAAATTGTATTTTCACTAAACAACAAAGATGTTGTCTCTGCCAACCCCGAAACCGGCGAAATTCAAACAAGAATCAGTTATCCGGAAGCCGTCAGCCCGTATTTTTTGATGACAAGAGATCAAATTTATATTGCCGCTAATTCAACGCGCGAATTTGCGGAAGAATCCGGAAAAAACAAAATGACTTTTGCAAAAGTCCGGACCTTTATAAAAGAAAATCCGCCCGTTTCTCTTTGGGAATTCGACGCTCCTTTTAGCGGCGCTGTTTCACAGCCCGTATCTTCAAAAGGAGTTTTATTTTTACCTGCCGGAAATTTCCTGTATGCCATTGGCGACAACGAACAATCAAAGCTGACCCAAACAGGTAATGACTACGAACTTGAAAAAACAGATGAAAAGGGAAATATTCATAAAACAAAATTGTTTGAAAATATTCTTTCCGACAAACAACAGCAAAACCCGTCAGTTGAGACGCCGAAAATTCCCGAAAGGTCTTTTCATTTATCAATCCAAGATGAAAAAGGAAATCCTGTCCACTCAGAAGTTGAGGTGATTGCGCGAAAAAACGGAAAAGTTGTTTATGACAAAAAACTATTGCTTGAAAAAGACAGCGAGGAAATTAATATTCCGGATGTAGAAAGTGTGGAAATAAATTCTGGTTCCGGTAGTTATGCTCCGAAAAAAACAATCGTTCATAGAGGTGAAAATGAAAAGATAATTGTCGCCAGGAAAATAGCCAAAGGCGAAAGTTTTTCCATGGATAATATCGGTTTTCAAACCAACATGGCTTATTTAACCGAAGACTCACTGGAACTCTTGAATAAAACTTCCGATTTGCTGAAAAACCATCCTGATTTAAAAATGGAAATTCGCGGCCATACCGATTCTGCCGGAGATAAAAAGTACAATCAAACCCTCTCTGAAAAGCGTGCCGAGGCCGTACGGGAATATTTAATTAAACAGGGCATCAGCCCGCTTCGTCTCAGAACCCGCGGCTACGGCGATACCAAACCCGTTGCCGATAACGCAACCGAAGAAGGCAAAGCAAAAAACAGGCGCACCGAATTTTACATTGAAAAATAAGCGCTTGCCTGTGGTTTGTGGCCAAAATGAGTTTTTAGAACTCCTGAGTATGAAGGTTTTTTATTTAAAACCACTCTCAAGCATTTTCTCAATCCTTTGAAAAATTTAAAAGAATATGAAAAATTAGGATGCCATTATTATTTTTGCGAGCTCTGACTGTTAAGCGAAGACCCCATTCAAATGTGGTCGAACAATGACGACAATACAATAGAAGTTAAATTGTCTTCACTATAAATCTATATTTTAGAAAGTAGAATTGCGAGACCGAAACCGCTGAAAGCCCCGAATCTGTTATGCGCTGTTATCTGATGAACCGCGCCTCTTCGATTCTTTCTTAAAATTCCCGTGCCCCCTTTTACTGCCGGAGCCAAGGATGGTGGAGGCGGTCAGGAAGAATATATAGTGAGTAATAATTCTGCTTCATCTATCAATTCATATTTTGGTTTTTTACCCGATAAATTTTCACTTTCCTCGTATATTATAGGTACGCCTTCACCTCGTTTATCCATAATACTTTGTCTGCCAATTTCATTTTTATCAAAATCAATTTTACACCGTCCTAAAAAACTACTGATAAGTTCGTTCCTTGTTGATTGACGTAAATGCAGGCTATCTACGGTTAAGCTATTTGGTATTGGCCCTGGAGAGTAAATTTCTAATCTATTCTGGAACATAAAAAGCCTTATTTTAGAACCATGTATAGAGTAGTCGCGATGAGCAACTGCATTTACGATAGCCTCGAAAACTGCCCGAATATTGTATTGCGGTATGTCAAGTCTGCCTGGCTTTTTTTCAGCTTTAACGGTCATATTACGAATAGTAAAATTTAATGCGTCATGTATTTGCTTATCAAGTGGACCTTTAACAACCTGGCCATCAATTTGGTAATTGGAATCTCTATTTAAGCCTTTATATGATACGCATTCAATTAAGGCGTTTGGAAGGAATGAATCCGGATTAAGGGTACAAAGTAAAACTCCCGCAACGGTTAAACAGAAATTTCCACTATCATCCTTCGTAATTATTTTCGCTTTTTCCAGTATGACGTTATTTGGTTCACTTGTCTGGCCACAAAATCTCCGCCAAAGGCTTTCATCCAGGTCTAAAATTTTGGTATTGGGGACGGGTTGTTCATCAAAGCGGATAATTCGAGCTTGACTTCTCTGTTGAAATAGTCTTGCCAATTCCTCAGGCGGGATTTCTCTTTTGGAGCTGCCAATTCGCCGGTAATAGCCACCGGGGCTTTTATGAACAAATAAACTTTTAGAAATTTCAATTTTTATAATCGATTTTAAAGCGCCAATCATATCAGGGATATTCATTTTTATAATACGAAACATCACTGAAGGGTTGATTGAATCATAAGATATTTCTCTTATAAAAGCCTCTACAATATCAAGCTTGTTTTCAGGTATTCCCTCAATTTCTTTGGTTTTATCATTTATACCCAGAATAATAACACCTTCTGAAGTATTTGCAAACGCCGCAATTTCATCCGCAATATCGTTTCTTGATAAATCCACTTTATCGCCTTTAAATCTGACAGACTTGAATTCAATAGTTGAATCTTCCCCCAACCTTATTTTTTCAAGCAAATCTTCTGTTGTATTATACATAGAGATCACCCATATTTATTCTTCGATATCTTTGTTCAAATGCAATTTTACCGCCTTCCATAACCCGACATACTTCAAGGCGTATTTCTTTTTCTTGCAAGCAACCACCCTGAGTAACTATTGTCTGGCCATTTTTAAAGTCAAGGGCATATATCATTTCCGCATCGCCATTAACTACAATATTTGGATTATGCGTAACGACTACAATTTGCCTTCTTTTTTTATTTTCTCTAAACTGTTTAACGACTAATTCAAAAATTAAATGATTGTCAAGGTCATCTTCTGGTTGATCTAAGATAATCGGTTCCGTACCATATGTTAATAGAAATGCTAAAATAGCGGCGGTTTTTTGACCCGGAGAGCCTTGTTCAATTGGAATAAACTTTTGATTCGCAGGATCCCGATTATATGCTACATTAATACCGTCTTCTGGAAACCAAAGATCAATAGAATCTAAAAGTTCTTCAGTAACATACTTTTGAATATGTGTTATAAATCTACCGTGATATTTACCATTTGTAGCTTGATTATCTTTAATACTCTTTATTTCATTTTTCAAATTTTGTAGTTTATCAAAGGAAAATGAAGTAAATAATTCTTTTAGTAAACCCTCTTTACGGTTTTCAGAAATTATTTCATTTTGAAAGCCATCCTCTTTTGAAATAAGTACGCGAAATTCTTTTTCCAGATTTGTTAAACTTCCGCATTCTATAATTTCAATTTTTATATACTTATTGGCCGATAGCACTGACGAAACAAATTTTTTTCGGTTAGCGGTGATTATATTACGGTGCTCTTTTATTTTTTCCAATTCTTGCGCAGCCTGCTTATCTACATCCTGCTTTGATTTTTTCAGGTTTTGTATGTTGGTAATTTTGGCTTCAAGGGTCTGTCTCTTTTGTATATAAATGCCATATTCATCAGGATTGCCTACGCCTTCTGATTTCAATTTTTCATTAAGACCTGTAAATTCCTGCATGACTGTATTTAACGTAACATACCAGTTGGTTTTTTTAATTTCATCATCAAAGCTTGTGGAAAGGTCTTTTAACCCTTCTTTTATTTCAGTGAACTTATTATTGAGTTCTTCAACCTTATTTATATAATTTTTTAGGGAATTTTTCAATGTTGTTTCATTCTGTTCGTCGCCAAAAACTTCCAGGTTTGGCGTATTGGCCTCTATTTGAATTTGCGTCAAAGTTTGTAAGTTTTTATCCAAAGAATCGATAAATTCATTTACTTCTTTTTCTTGTGACCGCATTACGTTGTATTTCTTACGAATTTCAGCATTTTCGCCTTTTTCAAATAAAGAAAGTTTTCTTTTTACATCCTCTAATTCACCGATAACGCCGGTTTCTTCTTTAATCAATGTTTCGAACTCTCGACTTTTGGTTTTAAGCGAACGATATTGAGCGCATAGTTGTTGATAAACATTCTGCCATTCGCGAAAATTAACCTCCGGCGCGTCATCAATAATATTCAGTAAAGCTTCAGGTTTGGAAGCGATCTCAAACATTTCCTTTTGACTGTAAATGCCCACTGGGAATCGAATTGCAACTTCTCCTTGACTTGCTTTAAGTTGACCATCAGGTAGTATCTCCTGAATGGGAGGAAGGGATCCGTCTTGACTCCATGAAACTTTAAATGCTGCATTATCCAAAATACATTCCGCTTCAGCGGATGTGTTTTCCCGCAAAACTCCTTTCTTCCCTCTTGCCTCTGGTTGTCGAAAAAAATTTTTAAAATTATTAAATACTTCAGATTCATCGCCCAGTTTCGCATATCCCTTCTCTCGTCTTAAAGCTATACGAATGAATTCTACAATAGTGGATTTACCGCTGCCTCTACCGCCAATAATACAATTTAACCATGGGCTAAAATGAATGGTTAGCGGGGCGCCATTGCCACAAAATTGAGCATTTTGAATTTCAATACTTCGTATATACTGATCAGGTTCTTTATTTGGATTCATCTCTTTATTTTTATCATAAACTGGAATTAAAGAAAAATCATTACCATCCATCAGGGCTAATTTCAAACCTTCCAATGACGGTTTACCCATTTTTACCCAAGTGTATTTTTCGCCCACTTGATCTGGAACATGCGAATCACTCCCTATTATCCCGGCCCAATTTGTCTTTTTGGATTTATATAATTCCGGAAATTGAAAAGATGGGTCGATTACTTCTGCACAAAAAATATTTTCGCTTGTAAGTATTGGGGCCAAAGTGTTGCCATCTTTAATTTGCTCAAATAATCCTGCCGTTTTGTCCGCATGGGCAGGTATTGCAATGCCGCCGGCATTGACGATTTCATCGACGACTTCCAAAAATATTTTTGATGTTGCAGACGTGATTTTACCATTATTAATTTTATGGCCGCAAGCGCCTAACAAGATACCAATATCTTGTGATTTTGCCGTTTCGTTCAGAACCGCAAGAATATGAACATTGTTATTTGCCGTTATTTCAACGCCGGGAAAAATATATAATTCCCGAAAGTTTGCGACCGATTGAGCTTGCATTTTATTATAAGCTACTTTAAGCTTATCAATCCAGTCACCGGTGTTGTGATCGGTTACACACACACAATCGATGCCGGCTTTCATATAATTCAACAACCATTCTTCCGGTGTAATATTTTTAATGACAGTATCGCCTCGTCCATAATCTTCAACCGACGCCGGAGTATGAGCATGAAAATCAAACTTCCACCATTTAGCGCCCGGTATTTTGTGAATCTGATTACTCATGATACTTCTTTCACCTCGTACAACTCTTCGACCATTTCATCAATTTTCTTTTCCAGAAACTCGGCGTCACCAATTTTCCCAACTTTTCGCAATTCGAGAATTTGTTTAACCAGAGATTCAATACCTTGGCAGAGCTGGAATTTTGTTGGATCATTTTTGTCGGGAATGTATATGGGAAGTTTTTCAATAAATCGTTTAGCATAGCTATAAAAGCCACCCCGAAATTGAGTTGATATATGCCGCAAATATTTGTCGATAGGAGTGCTATTCAATATACCCAGTAGGTAATGATAAAGATGTTCATATTTGGGATTCAGTTTTATGCCATAGCCGCCAGCATTACCACCGCCAACAAAATAATATTGACCTTCAAGATCGGCAGTATAAGAAGCGCGGGAGGCGAGAACCTGGGTAATAAGTTTTGGTTTGCAAAAAAGATCAAGATTTTTTGGATATGGATATTCCCACCATGTTGTTTTATTTAAATCTGCTCTTTTTAATAATTTTTCTTTATTTTTATTTAAATAAGCCCAGCATAAAGGATATGATTTTTCAAAAATAGACTTTTCAAATAGTCT
>JAOUFE010000008.1 GCA_029858425.1 Spirochaetia bacterium
CTTCTGGCGCGGAGCTATCTTTTGCGGTTTCCTGCGCTCCTTCTGGCGCGGAGCTATCTTTTGCGGTTTCCTGCGCTCCTTCTGGCGCGGAGCTATCTTTTGCGGTTTCCTGCGCTCCTTCTGGCGCAGAGCTATCTTTACTGGTTTCGTGCGCTCCTTCTGGCGCGGAGCTATCTTTACTGCTTTCCGGCGCGGCACTCTCCCTGGCGGCATTCAGTGATTCTTCCGCTTTAGCGCTGTCTTTACCGGATTCTGAAGAAGTCTTTGATGCAGAACTGTCTTTATCCTGTTCCCCTGGGTCTTGACTGGCAGGCGAAGACGAGATTTCAGGGGTTTCTTCAGATTCCACTTTCATTTTATTTGTTTCAAAAATGGCTTTTTCAATTTGAAAGATTCCTTCAGATAATTCCTTTAGCAGTTTCTCCGTATTATTCGCAGGTTCAATATCTTCTGATGCTCTGTGAGGTGCGGCAGTACTTCCTGGCTCCCTTACTTTGTCAAAAAAACCAAAGGGTTTATTTTGAGATTGTTGGGATTGATCTTTTGTATCCTGAGCTGTCTGTGCAAGAGCCTGAAAAAAACCAAATGGGGCAGGCATCTGAGGCATAGGGGAGCCTGACCCGCCGGAATTAGGGGCATTGGGAGCCCAATTGGGAGCTCCCATAGCTCCGCCCATACCTGGCGATCCACCACCCATCATACCACCACTCCCGGCAGTCCCGCCCATTGCTCCGCCAGAAGACGGTGGGGGAGCCCCTTGAGGAGCTGCGGTCATTTGAATTTGAATCGGCATGGACATTCCCCCACCGCTCATGGAACTGCCCGATGATCCCGCTCCAGCTCCCGCCTGTCCGTTAGGCTGCGATGGTCCAGCGTATGAAATATCCAGTTGTACCTTGGGAGAAAAAGGTTCGTCATAATTTACAAGAAAACCTTCAATATCCTTGATATTTTGCTCCATTTTTTCTCGCGATGATCGAACAGGAATTTTATTCAGCATGCGCTGGTAGATATCCAGCGCCATCTGAAATTCTTTTCTGGAAATAAAACTCTCCGCGTTTAGAAGCGCTTTAAAATGGTGGTTATATGGACTGTTTCTGGGAATAATTTCAAAAGCCCTGTATGAAATTGGCGCATTCTTGCTCGAAGAAGCTTGTTTTTTAAACAAGTCTGCAAGTTCTCCGGATCCGCTTTTCTCTAAATCATCAGCCCGGCGACCATAAACAGGTTTTTTGGAATTTTTCCCAGAACTTCTTTTTGGATAGGCGTTAATTGCTGAATTGCGAAGTTGTTTTTTACGTTCCATATGATAAGTAAAATATATTATTTAGCGAAAAATATAACTATTATATATGATAAATTATCGATATTTGTAGACAGCAAACTTGAACTTTGTTATTTGTCTAATTTGCCGTTAACGAAGCTTCTTCTGCTTTTGCCTTGTCGATTAAGGCTGCTGAAGCGCCATTTTCTTGAAGAGATTTCATATATTTTTGGTAATATGCATGAGATTCACCCTTATGGTTTAAATTCTTGTGGCATGATGCAAGCATTTTTAATAAATAAGAGTCTTTGCTAAAATCATTGTAGGCAATATTAAAATGCTCCAGAGCGGTTTTATAATCTTTATAGCCAAAAAAATAAATTTTTCCGATTAAAAGATGCCCGTAGTTTTTATTTATTCCTTTTTCCATGGCCGCATTGATACTGGAAAGGGCTTCTTTGAAATGATTTTCATAAAATAAAACCATGCCATATTCTGCATAACTAAGCCCAAATTCAGGATTTTTCGCTATATTTTCCGATAACCATTTGTCGGCGCTCACTAAAAAATTTTTGTTTTCGTTGACATCCATAGATTGCTCATATCTTTTTAAAAATACAAGCCCCATATTATGCCTTGCATTGGGATAGTTTGGATCAATAAGGAGAGATTTGTTTAAAAAACTCTCTGCTTTGTCATAGTCTTTGGTATATTCTATGTAATAATTTGCAATTTCCTTGTATACTTCAGCGGTTGCTTTTTTTGTAGAAGCTTCTTCAAACTTCTTGATGGATTCATTGTATTTTCCTTCTGCTTTCAATTCCAGGCCTTCCTGAAATAATTTATCATAACTTTTCATGCAACCAGGACTTGCCAAAAACAAAACAATCATCATGCCCGAATATTTTTTTATAGTCATATACTTAAAAAATATATATTCTTAAAGAGTCAATAAAAAAAAGGCTATTTTCCCTCATGCCCGGTACGCTTATAAATCAAATTGGTTCTGCTTCTTTTTCTCTGGCTCCCATGGATGGTTATACGGATATGCCGTTTCGGGTTGTTTGTCGGGAGCATGGATCTGCATTTTCCTTTAGCGAATTTGTTTCTGCCGATGCGGTATGTCGATATGTTCAAAAAACCCTGCATCAACTGACATTCAGGGAACAGGAAAGACCTGTCATCTTTCAGCTTTTTGGAAACGATGCGGACATTCTTGCTGAGGCTGCCGTTATACTGGAAAGTTTAAAACCCGATGGTATTGATATTAATATGGGTTGTTCTGTTAAAAAAATATTTCAAAAAGGATCCGGAGTTGGTTTGATGCGCGATCCTGAAAAAGTAAAAAAAATATTTTCTAAACTGACCAAAAAAATTCAAATTCCGGTTTCTGGCAAGATTCGCCTTGGATGGTCAGAGGAAGAAAAAAACTATATCGAAATTGGAAAAATACTGGAAGGAGAGGGCGCCTGGGCGGTTTTTATTCACGGAAGAACCAGACCCATGGCATATACCGGGAAAGCTTCATGGGAGGATATGGCAAAATTAAAAGAAAGCTTGAATATTCCGGTGTTTGGCAATGGGGATATTACAAGTTTGCAAGATGCTCGTTCTAAAATAAATCAATTTGGTTTTGATGGAATACTTGTCGGACGAAAGGCCATTGGTAATCCATGGATTTTTTCTGATCAAAACCTGTCAGAAGTCTCGTATGAAAAGCGTTTACCTGTAATCCTTCAACACCTGGATTTAAATATGCAAATGTACGGTGAATCCAGGGGAGTTGTTTTATTTCGAAAGCATTTGTTTAAATATTTAAAAGGCCTGCCGTCTGTGTCGAATTTAAAAAACCAGTTGATAGAAAATAAATCCCTTAATGGAATTAAAGAACTTTTAAATGAATTTGAGGCGATATCCGGTTATTAATACTCTTCCTGGGATCGACTGGTAATCAGGAATTCATCCGGAATATCGTGAACTTCTTCGCCTATTTGAACCGCAATATGGGCGCCCATATGGCCAGGGCGGCATTTATATTTTGGTCTATCTCCAACGCGCAGTATCAAATCATCGTTGATTCGGGTATTTAGCTTTATGGTTTCTCCAATCTCCAGATTTAAAACATCCGAAAAGGGAAGCATTGCTTCGCCGATATCCACGCGAACATCCACTTCCACCTGATCCAGACGTCCCTCAATAATTTTTTGGTTTAATTCAGATTCTCCCCTGCGGATAGAAGAAAACCAGTATTGTGCTGATAATTTCGCAATAATCGGTTCGATAGTAATGTAGGGAATACATAGATTCATCATTCCCTCGCTTTCTCCGATTTTCGTTTCCAGAGTGATTAACATCACCATCTCATTTGGAGGAACAATCTGGGCAAACTGCGGATTGGTTTCAATTGTACCCAGTCTGGGGCGAAGATCAATTACGGTCGACCACGCCTCCCTCAGGTTTCCCAGTATGTGAACAACGATACCTTCAATTACAGAAAGCTCAATGTCGGTTAACTCGCGGTTAATTTTATAGTGCTCTCCTGCGCCCCCGAACAACCTGTCGATAATGGTGAAAGTGATGGCCGGGTCTACTTCAAGAATGGCTGAGCCTTTTAACGGATCCATGTTTATGAGGGCAAGAGTAGTAGGGTTTGGGATAGATCGAATAAATTCTTCGTATGTAAGCTGATCCACGCTCGTAACATGGACACCGACCATAGATCTCAATTTTGCTGAAAGAGCAGTAGTCGTTAAACGGGCAAATGTTTCATGCATCATTTGAACAGTACGAATCTGGTCTTTTGAAAATTTATCAGGACGCTTGAAATCATAAATTTTAACTTTCTTTTGTTCTGCCTGCTGGGAAAATTCTTCCGGAGCAACATCCCCGCTGGAAATTGCATTCAGCAGTTGATCTATTTCATCTTGTGATAGAATATCCGTCATAATATACCGCCGTAAAAAACTACTTGACTAATTGCGACTCGACTCCCGAAACCTGCCATAAATTTTTCATTGGGCTCAAGTAATAAGTATATACAAAATCACGGTCAAAGCCATCTATTTCTCGCATAGCTTTGACCGTTACTCTCGCATTTCGATTTTCCAGAGATTCTCCCAATACCGCAAATTTAATTAATTTGTGGCGAGAGCTGCCCATCAAAAATTTTTTAAAATCGTCTATAACCATATTTTTCTTGTCTTCGGGCGCTCTGATGTATTGCCTTGCATGATCCGGATAATCTCTGATGACTTCAAAGAGGTCTATATATTTAAAAAAAGTTTTCCAGTCTTTTTCATACTCTGCGGTCAACATTAAATAAACAACTTCTTTGGGGGACACGTTTAACTCTTGAAAAGGCAAGCTGTTTTCTGCATAATAGCTGTTGTTTCTCGAATCATTTTCCTGATCCACAAGTATGTTGTAGTCGTTGTTTGAACGAATATAATATTCATTTGATTGTTCAGGATTTGGATAGAAATATGCCGAAATATTGAAATTGTTGACTCCGGACTTTAAATTTCCCGTATTTACCAGATCTTGAAGTTTAAACGATCGTGTGATTGACTCGTCGGGCTGCAATATGATTGCTCTGGCATTGTAATCTGTTCCGGTATAGTCGCTGTAAAAAGATGAGTTTTGAACCATTTTTTTTCTCGTTTCCTGATTGTTTGGTTTTAAAGGAAGACTTTGACCTTTTTGATCTCGAATAATAAATGTAAAATTTTTTATGCTTTCATTGTCAAAATAAATGGTAACGGGGTAAAAACCATGATTCCTTATTTGACAATCTATAATAATTGGTTCGCCTGCCAGATATCGCGCTTTGGAAGACAATAAAGTAAAATTTAATCCCTGACTTGAATAGCTTTCGCTCAGGTTTCCGCGTGCGTCATACTTTGGCCATCCTTGAGCATGCACGGTTAATGCGGGGCTGAAAAATATAATTAGCAAAAGCGACGCTATTAAAGCATTATTACATTTCCATTGAGACATAACATTATTAATTTCGGTCAAATTGTGAAATATATTAATAAAAGTTTCACGATTAAAAATTAATGAGAGCTTCCAGGTTTTTTTCTTTATCCTCAGGCCGGTGATAAATCCTGTTATAGATTACAGGGCGTTTTACTTCTTGCGGAAACCAGATCGATATTTTCTTGACAAGACTTTTATCATAAAGCCATAATTCCGATTTTTCTATATTTTCAAATATCAGAATTATCTTGTTTGAAAATAAATCTGAAATAAACTTGAAATTTTTAAATTCCTTACCTATGTTTTTTCTTAATTTTTTTCGTATAGATTCACCTTGTTTTTCACCCAGAATAGAGCTTATTCTTTCAAGGTTGGCTATATGCACTATTAGGAGGCCAAAAGATATATTTTTTTCAGCTAATTTTTTTTCCTGTCGGGTCAGGGTATTCTTAATTCCACCAAGAGGATCCGTAATCGATATTTTCAGGTTTTTCTCGGCTTTTTTTAAATAATCGTGACTCAGGTAGTACCAAAAGTAGGAAATTATCAGGTTTTGGGCATAAAGCATGTATTCCGATGGAACCTCTTTTTGCACTTTTAATAAAATAAAAAAACCGTAAAGACTTCCATGAAAGAAAAGTGACAGCACCTGACTCTCCTGAAAAAGAGCCAAATCTTCTCGTGTAAATTTCAGGTTAAAAAGCGAGGAAGGATTTTCCAATAGATTATTGTGAGCAGTCCATCCATGGCTTTGCTGAAATTTATATATATCAGAATCGCCGGGCAAAAATTTCAGGTTGTCATAGCTTGATTTTTGCAAACCCTTTTGAGATACGAGAGTGTATTCATTTTTTTCATTAAGCACGAAAAACAGGTAGGCCTGGAAGGAAAAAACATTTGTCATATAAGTTTCAAATATTTCCTTTGTTTTTTCCGGGGTTTCGCCGCTTTGAATTTGCTGCTGAAAGTAAATATATTGCTGATAAATTTTCTCCCTTGTACTCCATAATTTTTTTTGATTATTTAGAACCTCCGCCTGGGAAATAGTATAATAAAACGCTCCAATGATTTCGCCAAGTAATTTAAGATATAATAAATCTTCGATAGAATAATCTGCCGCGCTTATGGTTTTCCCTAATAAAATAAAACCAAATAAATTTTCATATTGTACAACAGGGATAATAAGTTCAGGTTGAATGGAGCTAAACCAGTTATACTCATCCCCAACGATATTCATCAGGATTTTGTTCCCATAATGAATGTTCAAATCCTTGTTTAATACCCTTTCGATCCCCGACCTTTTGGATAAATGAAATTCATCGGGAAAAATAAAACCTTTGGAAGCTTTTAGTTCCATGCGCTGATCGTCGTGTATGAAAATTGCGGCTTCACGAGCTCCTACCTGACCAAGTATATTAAAAAGTATCGATTCCCATAAATCTTCCGGGTTTTCAGTCAGGGCAAGTTCTTTGCATAATTCAAGGAGATTAATCAGGGCTTCAATCCGGCTGTTGAGGGAATAGTCCGATTCCGAAGGAAGTGTTGACCCCAAAATATCATCGGGAAGGAGATAACGAGACAATTGTTGTTCCAGACCAGATAGTCCGGTTTTAAGCAGTTCTTCTTTTTTAATTAAACCCTTTTTTTTTAAAATATCCTTAATTTGCGCATTTTCAGCGAATTCATCGTTCAGTTGAAATCCTGGCATATCAACCATGGATTGACTCGATGACGATACATTACGCGCGCTGTCGGCTTTATCTTTTAAACCCATTATAATCCAAGGTCATCCATAACTTTCTGGTATAATTTAAAATACTCTGATCTCGCGAACTTTTCAATCATGTCGTCCGGCAATTCCCCAAGCAAATTATCCAGATAGGCAACCACTTTTCGCAGGTCGTCCCGGTTTGGCAAGGAAACAGGGTTCTCATCGTAGAAATTTACCTGACCTTCATCATCGGAAATCGTATTATCAATGACCGGCTGGCTCTCTGGATTCGCTTCCGGTTTTGTATCCCCAAATTCTTCAGGTTTTATTTCGGGAGATTTATAATCTTCAGGAGAAATATTGATTTCCCAGTCATCGTTTTCTTCTTCGTTCAGTACTTTGTTGTCTTCCATAATGGACTGTTCGGTGAATTCTTCATTCGTCGGCTCTTCGTCCAATGTTTTTTCATCATTGATGACCTGAATATCCATATCTGCATCCGGAGAGCTTAAGTCTGTATCCGTAAATACAAAATCTTCTTCTGAATGGCTCTCTCGCCCAGGGGAAGGTTTCTTGAATTCCTCCGACATTGAAATTTCATCGAGTTCGTCGTCAGATAGAGCAATGGGACCTTCGTCAACATCTTCTTTAAAGAAGGAATCTTGAGTATTGGAAGCCGGTTCCTCATCTTCAAGAGCAGGTATATCGGATAATGCGTTTTCGAGTTCGTCGTCAGATAGAGCAATGGGACCTTCGTCAACATCTTCTTTAAAGAAAGACTCTTGAGTATTGGAAGCCGGTTCCTCATCTTCAAGAGCAGGTATATCGGATAATGCGTTTTCGAGTTCGTCGTCAACAGAATCTATATCAAGTGATTGTGTATTAGATCGGATGGGAGAGGAGGTACTAATATCCATATTAAAATCTGGATCGTCCTCCATATCGATCGCATCAGCTTCCCTGTCCAAAGAATCTATTTGAAACAACGTTCCATCAGCCAGAACATTTTCAAGTTCTTCTTCGGACAACTCCAGCTGTACTTCTTCGTCAGATTCGACGCCTGCCACCTCTGGATCCGGAGATTCATAATGAGAACTATTAAGAACAGATTTATTCTCTATTTCATCAGGATTTTCAAAACCGTCGTCATCCTGGAATTGAATTGTGGGCATTTCCGGAATTTGAGATAATTCCTCATCGGATGACAGGATATGAGTTTTCCATATATTTTTTTCATCATCAAAAACTTCCTCTTGGGGATCCGCCAGCAAAGAATCAAATTCGTCTGCGATTGTTTTTTCAATGCCCTTAATCATTTTTACAATTATCGACTTGCCCTTTCAATATCTTAAAAGGCAATATACAATAGCGAGAGCATATATTCCAGATAATTGGATTTACAGATACAAGTTTTGCCTAAAATTGGGCATTACTATAGTTTGTCGCATGGTTCAGCATTTCATTGTGTACTTTTGGTAATGGAAGTGATTACTCAGGAACAGCGGCCCTGTTTGGGGTACGGTTTTGCGATTTTGGGGCGCTTCGCGCCCCCAAATCGCTCATCTTGCTATGTTCCAGCGTAAATATCGAAGTTCCTGCCCAGGAACATATTTTTCCAATAATCCAATGCGAAATGTTAAAAAAAAATAGACGTATGAAACTGAATAAAATATGTGTCTTTCAGGAAAGGGAAAACAAGGTTTATAAAAAGAAAATAAAACCTGTTTTCAGATTAATTATCCAGTATAAACGGGGTAACATAATCAAATAGAGGGGAGTACTATGAATAAAAAATCGTTTTTTGCAATCTCATTAATCTTTGTTGTTCTGGCTGGATTTTCATTTCAATGCGGAAAAAAGAAAAAAATAGAAGAATCCATTGAGACAGGGAAAAATATCTATGAAGCAAATTGCTCTCCATGTCATGGAATCAATGGGGAAGGCGATGGACCTGGAGCGGCAGCGTTAAATCCCAAACCTCGAAATTATAAAAAAGACGGATTCAAGTATGGCTCCAGTATTGAAGAGGTAAAAAGAACTATTAGCGAAGGCATAGAGGGTACGGCTATGCCAACATGGGCTGAAGTTCTTACGGATGATCAAATCACTCATGTTGCAGAATATGTGAAATCATTGGCCGCCAGCTCCGCTGAATAAGTGAAACTATTAAAAATTATTAAATAAAAAGGGTTAATATATGAAGAGTAAATTGTTGAAAGTAGGTATTCCTGTTTTTTTAATAGGAGGTTTTACATGGGTAATGATGGGTTTCCCGCCAAATCCACGAGTCGGATATGCTCCGGAACAACCAATAAAGTATAGTCATAAACTTCATGCAGGTCAATATAATATAGATTGTCAGTATTGTCATACCACGGTAACGATGGGAAAAAAGGCAGCAGTTCCAAGTCTGAATATATGCTTCAATTGCCATGAGGTTGTTGGGGATAAGGGAACTTTTAATACCGGGGATAAAAATACGGATAAGCTATACGAAGGTGAAGTTGAAAAATTGCGAGCATATTGGGATAAAAATCAGGTTCCAAACTGGATTCGGATTCATAATCTTCCCGATCATGTAAGGTTTTCTCATCAACCCCATATACATGCATTTTTAAAGCCAGGGCAGCCTACAAAAGAAGTCTGCAAGCTTTGCCATGGGGATATAGCTTCCATGGAAGTGGTTCGACAGGATAAACCAGTAAATACGATGGGATTTTGCATCAGTTGTCATCGGGATAACAAGGCGCTCGGAGCCCAGGTGAACTGTAGTACATGTCATTATTGAAAAGAGCAATCGAGGAGTAATCAAATTTATGAAATCAAATGATCAGGATAAAAAAATGTGGCAATCGGTAGAAGCTAAAGAAAGACAAAAATATGAAAATATCCAGGATGATAAAAAGCAGGAATTTTCCGCTTCCCTTCAGGAAATGATTGATAACAGTATTGGTTATCAGTTGGATCGAAAGAAATTTCTCGGTATAATGGGAGCCGCTGTCGCGATGGCGGGCATGAAGTGTTCTCGTGATCCGGTGGAAAAAATTGTACCTTATCTGGTTCGCCCACCTGAAGCTCAACCAGGTATACCCGCCTATTATGCAACTGCGCAGATGAGTTCGCGGGGTGTATTGCCGGTTTTGGTTAAAACAAGAGAAGGTAAACCCATAAAGATTGACGGGCATGATGATCATCCCGTCCATCAGGGAGCCATGACAGTAAATGGATTTGCAGTGATTTGGGATTTATATGATCCGGACAGATTGAAAACATCCAAAGTTGGCAAAGATGGGAAATTTACGGATATCTCTACTGCTGATGCAGTCAAGAAAGTAACGGAAATTATCAATTCTTCACAAACTGTCAGGGTTTTATCAAGACCAGAGTATAGCCCGGCCGGGAAATCAGTCATTAACGGATTTTTGCGAAGCAAACCCGGCTCAAGACAGATTACCTATGATTTCCGTGGTACTATTCAATCTCTCGTTGATGCACAAAAGAAAAGTTATGGGCGGGCTATTGTACCGCAATATCGATATGATAAAGCAGATTTGATTCTTTCTATAGAATGCGATTTTCTGGGTACATGGATATCTCCAGAGGTATTTACCAAACAACATTCAAACCGGAGAAACCCTGATGGAAAAATGAATCGCTTGATCGTTGCTGAGAGCATGATGAGTTTAACGGGAGCAAATTCGGATGATCGACTCCCGATTCATGCAGGATCTCATGTGGCTCTTGCGCTTGGGTTGGCAAATATTTTGCTTCCGATGTCACAGTATGCAGGAAATGGAAACATATTAAATGCGGTATCTACATATACTCCAGAGAAAACATCAGAAATCACGGGCTTAAGTATTGATAAAATCAAGGCAATTGCAAATGAATTAAACCAGGCTCGCGGAAGTTCACTTGTTCTTGGAGGCGGCGCTTCATCAAGATCTGAGGTTTCGGGTGAATTGGAGGTTGTTGTAAATTTATTGAATAGTATTCTTGGCAATGAGGGTTCTACGGTATTAACAGATGTACCAATGGCCGAGATGGATGATATAGCGGACAATGAGCAACTTTCCAGTTTAATTAAAGAACTAAATTCAGGTAATGTGGATTTGCTGATTCTGGACAGGGTAAACCCTGTATATGAACTTCCCGAAGATTCCGGGTTTAAAGAAGCCTTAAAGAAAGTGAAAAATGTTGTATCACTTTCATCGTATATGGATGAGAGTACAGTAAAATCCAATGTGGTAGTTGCGCTTAGCCATTTTATGGAATCCTGGAATGATACCTATTACATGGGTATCTATACAGTTGCCCAGCCAGTAATAAGAAAAATTTTTGATACAATATCATTTGGCGATGCATGGCTGCAGTTGCAAGGTAATGCAGATAATTATTACCAGTATATCAAAAATGTATCAGCTCCGGGTTACCTTGCCGGAAATTTTGGCAGTATCTGGGAAAAAACAATTGCAGCGGGTTATTATGTTCATCGTAAAACATCTGGATATAGCGCCGCTCGTGGTTTTAACGCAGCTTCGCTTTTTGGAGTTGGAAAAACTGTAAAAGACAGCTCAGGTTTTACTCTGTCCTTTTATGAGTCGATTCAAATTGGCGATGGTCAGGGCGCCAATAATGCATTCCGTCAGGAATTGCCAGATCCTGTTACAAAAATTGTATGGGAAAACTATGCAGCAGTATCCAATGACGATGCAAAAGCGAATGGATGGCGAATGGGAGATATATTGAGCCTTAAAAATGGTAATAAAGAAATGCAAATACCTCTTTATGTTCAACCAGGTATCCCGAAAGGGAGCATTGCCATTGCAATTGGATATGGCCATGAAGAAATGGGTGCAATTGCAAAAGGCGTTGGTGTCAATACGAATACTCTTGCCAAATTCTCCAATACCGGAACAAAATATTCAGGGATAGCTGTATCCGTTCAAAAAGTAAAAGGCGGTTATGAACTGGCGACTACTCAAAGGCATCACGAAATGGAAGGCCGCGCCTTAGTACGTTATGCCGAACTTGGAAAATATAAACAGGATAAAAAGGCTGGAAACCATGAACATAAACTGGAAGGGAAAGGTCTGTATACCCCTCATAACTATGCACTCGAAGTAAAATCGGATGTTTATAAATGGGGAATGTCCATTGATTTAACGAAATGTACCGGTTGCTCTGCATGTGTAATGAGCTGTTATTCTGAGAATAATATTGCTGTAACGGGCAAAAAAGAGGTATGGAGAGGGCGCGAAATGGCCTGGTTAAGGATTGACCGTTATTATGAGGGAGAAATCAACAATCCCAGTACGCACTTTGCGCCATTACCGTGCCAGCAGTGTGAAAATGCTCCTTGCGAAAATGTTTGCCCGGTTGGAGCAACCCTTCATAGTTCAGAAGGTTTAAATGATATGGTTTATAATCGATGCGTTGGAACAAGATATTGCCAGGACAACTGTCCTTACAAGGTCAGGCGATTTAACTGGTTTGAAAATACATATGACAAGATTCAGGATCCAATGCAAATGTCCTTAAATCCGGATGTAACAGTACGGGGAAGAGGAGTTATGGAAAAATGTACATTTTGTGTACAGAGAATCAATGAACAAAGACAAATGGCTAGAAATGAGGGCAGAGCGGTACATGAAGAAGACCTGAAAACAGCATGCCAGCAGGGATGTCCAGCCAATGCCATTACTTTTGGTGATCTTGGAAACAAGGAAACCATCGTGGCGCAAAAGGCAGCAGATAGTCGATCCTATCGAATGCTCGAAGATATTAACGTTAAGCCAAGGGTTAATTATTTAACCAGAATAATAAATAAAGGCTGATCCAGAAGGAGAAAATATGAGTGTTATTGAGAATGTTTACGGAGTAGGAAAACCGAGCAGGGAAATTGATAATGATATATTAAGACCCGTAGAAAGCTTTCCAACGAAATTATGGTATATTGCTTTTGGTATGGCCAGCGTTGGCGTGGTAATGTATTGGGCGATTGCAGGTTATAGCTTCAAAAAAGGTCTGGGATTATTTGCGATAAATAGCCCGGTTGGTTGGGGATTCTATATTATTAACTTTGTATTCTGGATTGGTATTGGTCATGCCGGAACTTTGATTTCTGCTATTTTGTATCTATTTAGACAAAGATGGCGAACTACGATAAACCGTGCAGCCGAAGCGATGACTATTTTTGCTGTTATGACAGCTCTGACATTTCCGGTTTTACACCTTGGACGTCCATGGATGGTATTCTTTTTCTTTCCATATCCGAATGAAAGAGGACCGGTTTGGCCAAGTTTTAGATCGCCATTACTATGGGATGTATTTGCCATTTCTACCTACTTTACAGTTTCTTTGATTTTTTGGTATATGGGACTGGTTCCAGATTTAGCTACCATGAGGGATCGTCTTGTAAACAATGAAGCAAAAACAAAGTTTGGAAACATGCTTTTAAAATTAAGGAAAAATGCAGTAAATATCCTGTCTATTGGATGGGTGGGATCTGCCAAAACATGGATTCATTATGAAAAAATGGTATTAATCCTTGCGGCAATTTCTACTCCTCTTGTGTTCTCAGTACACTCGATAGTATCGATGGACTTTGCAACTGCAATTATTCCAGGATGGCACGCTACAATTTTCCCGCCATACTTCGTCGCTGGAGCTATTTATTCCGGTTTTGCAATGGTTTTAACCATTATGATCATATCACGGGAAGTATTTCAACTGAAGCAATATGTTACCTTGAAGCATCTTGAAAATATGGCTCTGGTAATATTATTAACCGGGATGATGGTGTCCTTTGCATACATTACAGAATTTGTTATGGCGGCATATGGCGGAAATGAAATGGAGCAATATGTTTTCATAAACAGACTAAAGGGACCATATGCATGGGCTTTCTGGACAATGTTTACATGCAACGTCGTTTCGCCCCATTTCATGTGGTTTAAAAAATTGCGCACAAATATTTATGTGCTCTTTGTAATATCCATTGTTGTAAACATTGGAATGTGGTTTGAAAGATTTGTTATCATTGTAACATCGCTTCACCGTGATTACCTTCCATCAAGCTGGGATTTATACACCCCAACATTTTATGACTATGCTATGCTTGTAGGCTCATTTGGATGGTTCTTCTTTTGGTATCTATTGTTTGTAAGAGCTCTACCCCAAATTGCGGTGGCTGAATTAAAAGCGGATGAAGCAGGTGATAAAGTTAAAGGGTATGGACATTAAGAATTAAGGATCCGGAGGAAAATATGACAAGTTTTGAAGACGTTAAAAAAGGATTATATCGATATGAAGACCCTGAAACTGGATGGGTTGCTGTTATTAAAGATGTGGATAGTTTGATTGCAGCGGCAGAAAAAGTTCGTGATGCGGGAGTAAAGAAGTTTGATTGCTTCAGCCCATTTCCAATTCATAAACTGGAAAAAGCGATGGGTCTTTCAAGATCCTGGATACCATTTATCTCTGCCATAGGAGCTCTTACCGGTGGAACATTTGCCTTTAGTTCAATGACATGGATTGATGTTTCAAACTGGCCAAGGGTCATGGGCGGTAAGCCATATTTTTCATGGCCCATTTATGTGCCCATTACATTTGAATTAACAGTATTGTTTACAGCCTTTGCCACGTTGGGAGCTGCAATTTACCTTGGACGACTTGGAAAAAGTTCACGCAGGCCGGTAGTAAATACAGTAACTTCAGATGGTTTTGCGATATGGATCGGTGATGATATGTCGAAGCAAAATGTAGAGTCATTGCTCCAGGGGCTGTATACCGATATTCGTCCAGTTACAAAGTGAGAAAAAACAAAGGAAAGGAAGCAGAAACATGAAAAAAATAATAATTTTTCTTATTATAGCCAATATTGCAAGTTGTAATTCTGTTCGCAGAAAATTCCATTATTTTATGGATATGGCTTATTCGCCGGCAATAGACACATCCGAATTTGATGATATTGGAAACAGAGGAGGCAACAGATTTCCTCCGGATCATACAATTGCACACAAGTTTTTTAATTCGAAGTACAATCGAACAATCCCTGGATTTTATGTGATAGATGATAAATACATTACATATAATATCAATGGTATATCAATCGGGAACATTCCGGAAGAACATGAAATTGCATCTCATTTAATAAGCAGTCCTTTGAGGAATGATGAGGCGACTCTTGCAAGGGGGAAAGAACGTTTTAATATTTATTGTTCTCCCTGTCATGGTTATGGCGGAAAGGGCGATGGACTTGTTAAAGCAAAATTTTCCAACATTAAGGCTGTAGCTCGTCCAAATAAAAATGAACCTGTAAGAGCTGAGGGTTGGAGTGTTGAAAGAATTTTTATGGTGACAACAACAGGAATAAATGCTATGAACAGCTATGCGACCCAGGTTCCGGAAATCGACAGATGGGCTATAGCCCATTATGTCAAGTATTTGCAGCTTGAGGCAATGAAATAATTCAAAAGGCGGAATGAATATGGAAAATTTAGAAAAGTTTAAAGTCCCTGCAAAAATGAATAATTTTTTTCTGGGATTAATCGGTATCGGGCTAACAACGTTGATCGTGGGATTTATAGTGGATCCAGCCCGTGCCTGGGCCGGGATGCTTGTTCTTGGTTTTTATTTAATGACAATTGGTTTGTTTGGCGGTTTTTTTACTTCAATGCATTTTATCTCTGGATCAAAATGGTCGGTTGTATTAAGAAGGGTTTCAGAATCGATGTTTTATGTTTTGATTGCGGCTGCAGTATTTCTGGGCATTGTTGTAATCTTTGGAATGCATCATTTATATGAATGGTCACATGAAGAAGTTATGGCAAACGACCAGATATTGCAAAAAAAAGCAGCTTATTTAAACAGACCATTTTTTATAGCGCGTGTTATCGTTTATTTTGTATCGTGGTTTGCTATGGGTACCATGTTAAGAAAGTATTCGCTAAAACAAGATGGAAATACGGACAAACCATCTCGCGGAGTATTATCTGCAATTAGCGCAGGATGGATGATCATTTTTGTTTATTTTCTGGAATTGTGTTCTATTGATCTTATCATGTCATTAGAGCCTCACTGGTCAACTACAATGTTTCCTATGTATACATTTGCCGGTCTGGTATGCTCAGGTTTTGGCGTTTTGATTATTTTAACAGCGACAATTCAAAAGCATGGGGGCTTGAAAAGTATGACACCCGAACATTTTCATGATCTTGGGAAGTTTCAATTTGCGTTTGTCGGATTTTGGGCTTACATTGCATTTTGTCAGCATATGTTGACATGGTATGCCAATTTACCAGAAGAAACAGTATACCTGGAGAGAAGACTGCACGGCATATGGGGCGGATATACGGCGTTTTTATGGGTAGGTCATTTTATTATTCCTTTTTTAATTTTGCTTTCCAGCAAAATTAAAAGAAATCCAAATCAACTTGCCAAAGTGTCATGGTGGATTGTATTTATGGGATTTGTAGATGTGGTTTGGCTGGTATACGGGGGAATTCAGCATGAAAATATTCATGGTTATCCGTTTAAGTGGATGGAGATGGGATTATTTTTGGGCGCTATTGGAATAATAGGCTATAGTGTTCTCAATGCGTATGCCAAAGTACACCCAGAGCCAACTGGAGATCCTTTTTATCAGGAATCAGTACATTTTCATCAAAAGCATTAATTATATTGCGGGCGTGGTGTAACGGTAGCACAAAAGCCTTCCAAGCTTTTAGAGTGGGTTCGAGTCCCATCGCCCGCTATCGAAATTACAAATTATGTTTACAGGCATTGTTGAGGAAACAGGGGTAGTAATAGCCATTAATTCAAAAAATGATGGTAAACGTATATCCATTAGAGCCCAAAATGTTCTTGCTGATTTAAAAAACGGGGACAGCATCGCTGTTAATGGTGTTTGCTTGACCGTTGAAGAAAAAAATAATGACAATTTTACTATTTTTGCGGTTCCCGAAACACTTGGATTAACGAATATTGGTTTTCTGGCGATAAATGACTGCGTTAATCTGGAACGCGCCTTAAAAGTCAGCGACCGTCTGGGCGGCCATATCGTTCAGGGACATGTAGAAGCCATGGCTGATGTAATAAATGTCGAAAAATTTGAAAATCACTGGGATGTATCCATACGTTATTCATCTGCCTATGTGATACCCAAGGGATCTATTGCTGTCGATGGCATTAGCTTAACGGTTCATGCTATCTCCAAAGATTTCATTCAGTTCCAAATTATTCCGGAAACTATAAAGAAAACAAACATTCTGCAATGGAAAGCTGATACAAAAGTAAATATAGAAACGGATTATCTTGTCAAGGCTATGGATAGTATTGTGCGCTGGCGTGCCGAGAACACCTGAAAATGAATAGCAGGTTTGCTTCATGGAATAAACTGGAGAGAAATTTGGACATCAACTACTTGAGTTTATTTAAGAAGCTTTGCTCTGGAACATCGAGTTCTAAAATTAAAGATCCGGGGTTATATGATTCGATAATGGAAACATAGTCCAGTTTACCAACTTCATCAATAACCATATTTCGAAGAGTATATGTACCAATACCATGAATGACTTCAACAAATCGATCGCCAAAATAAAAGCATTTTTCCAGTTCATTGCGAAAGTGCAATTTGGCCTCTGTAAAGCGCATCTTTCGTATATATATGCTTTTTAAATTATTCATAATGCAACTTACTTTTTACATTTTGCCTTTCAAGTTTCTATTGAATTGGAACGCTAAAAAATTCCGGTTGAAATCAGGTTTTTTTTCAGTAATTGTGCAATTCTTCGCCATTTTAACCCACGGTTTGGATAATATTTTTTTTATAACCAGACTCCCTGCAAACAAATAATATGAAAGTCACTCCAACCAAACGCATATTTTTCATTAATATATGGTTAATTTTCACTTTTGTCCTGATAAATTCTTATCCAGTTGTGTCCAGAGAACAAAAAAAGATTAAACTAAAAAAATACGATGGTAAAAACACGATAATCTTTTGCTTCCATGACATTGACGGAGAAGGCAAATATTCCATTACAAGCGATGAGTTTACGGGGATCCTGGACTTGCTTCGCGGTAAATATGAAGTTTATTCTTTAAAAGACTGGTATGAAAAAGTACAAAGTGGGTATACGTTTCAGCGCCCTCCCGTGGTTCTTACTTTTGATGATGGTTATGAAAGTATATTTTCCATCGTCATTCCTGAGCTGAAAAGGTACTCTTTTGGAGCCACTTTTTTTATTTACCTCGAAAGATACGCAGATTCATCCATTGCTTATACGGAGATTGCGGCTTTGCCGGATATATTTGAAATTGGATCACATTCCCTGACGCATGCAGACATGGAAAAACTCTACAAGAATAATTTAAATACTTTTTACAAGGAGATTTTTTTATCCAGGAAAAAACTGGAATATCTGGTGGGGAAACCTGTAATATCATGGGCCTGGCCTTATGGATATTATAATAAAGACCTGCTTTTAATGGCCAAAAGAGCTGGCTACGAAATTCAGGTAAATACCGATTATAAAACCACCAACGATGAATTTTCTGAGTCCACCTTTAGCCGCTATACAGTTCAAAATCCGGATCCGGTGGATCAGGTGAAAGAAATTTTAGCGAAAAATCACTTGTATCGATAAATATATAGGTGTTGTTGCCAAGATAGACAAAACCTGGATCATTTATATGCCGATAAAATTCTGAATGATGAATCTGTACTGGAAAATAATGGGTAATATCCAGTCCTTCTCCACAACTTGTCAGCTCATTTCCACCTGAGTTATTCCGTTGCAAATCGTGGTTTAATAGATACAGTTTTCGGCGGTTTTTAATGCACCACTTTGCCGTGAGGATCGCTCCACTTTTAGTGCCCCCTTCGGCAAAAATAGTCCATGGCGAAAGCGCCGATATAATTCTGTTTCTGTGGACAAAGTGAAATTTTCTGGCAGACGTGCTGACAGGATATTCACTTAACAATAAAACCCGATCCTGCTTACGGGCTTTCTGATACAGATAGTCATGAATTCTTGGATACCTAAAGTCAAGGGATTGTGGCAGTACCCCTATGGTTCCATATTGCATCCCCTGGGAATGCACAATAGAGTCCACACCAATTGCAAGTCCAGACACCAAAACAAATTTATTATTCGCCAGAAAATCGCAAATTCTGGAAAGCCAGGGAAGGGTGATTAATGATGGTTTTCGGGTACCTACAATGGAGATTGATTTTAAACGCAACAATTGAATGTCTCCCAGATAAAATATGGCCAGAGGAGGGTTTAAAGAATTTTTCAGCGAAAATGGATAATCTGCATCCAGTAGAGTGATCATTCCAATCTCATCTTTAGCATGAATGTCCAGTATTTTTTTTGCATCAATAAAGAACTTCTCAAAGTCATTTCCATATAAATTATATCCAGTTTGAATAAAATCTGTTGGATTTTTAAAATCGGGATGCCTGAAATATTTTAAATAACTTGCGCCTTTAAGGTGCAAAGAAAGACATGCTATGCGTTGCTCATTAAAATGATTTATATGCGTCATCACACATTTATAGCAAAAATGATGAACTTTTTGCATGTTTTGCTTTGTTTTTGGTCGATTTTATTATAACGAGGTGATTTTTTGCGATTAAATATTGGTACGAAGGTTTTGCTGTTAATTTTGGGACTCATCAGCATTATTTTGCTGTCCATTGGCGTGGTCATTACCAAAAATCAGGCCGATGAATTACGAGAAAATATGATACAAATCGCAAGGAGCGATACCATGAATTTTGGTTTTCAGTCAGCCCTTGCGATCCTGGACAATAACGATCTTACCATCTCTGATAATTTAATGAGCATGATTAATATGTCGGGTTATGTTTACGGACAAGTCTTAAATCCTGAAGGCCACAGCACCCGTGTCGAAATGTTTGACAAGGCGTATGCAGAGGAAAAAATCCAGGTAAAAAAAGTTATCGAGAAATCTACCTCGGATATTTGGGGTCGCCTTAAAGGAAAAAACGAAGTTTTTGTAGATGAAGTGAAATATAAGGCGCATAATGTAAATTTTTTTGTAATCCAGTACCCAATCTACCATCCTTTTATAAAAGTGAAATCGCCTTTGCTTGGGGTGGTTCAGGTGGTTTTTACGGATGCTGTAATTATTCAAAGAGTGAAAAAAAATGCCCAACAGCTATTGCTGATAACCATTGGATTCTGGTTATTAGGCGGGATAGGGGCTATATTCCTGAGTCGCTTGATTGTGAAGCCAATCCGTATTTTGGTGGATGGGGCAAAAATTATCGGGGAAGGCAATCTCGATCATAAAGTAACTGTAACAACGCAAGATGAGCTTGGAGACCTGGCCAAACAGTTTAATGTAATGACCGATGGTTTAAAAAACGCTCAGCGTGAAAAAGAGGAACAATTGCTGGTAAATGAACAGATTCGACAAGCAAAGGAAATCCAGGAGGGATTAAATCCTCTGAATATTCTGGAAAGGGAACATTATCAGGTAATGGGCTTTACGCGGGCGGCCAAGGGAGTGGGAGGGGATTATTTTGACTTTCAGGAGCTTCCCGGTAAGAAACTGGCTCTGCTGATTTCCGATGTATCCGGAAAGTCCATTTCGGCATCGCTTGTAATGGTATTGATAAAAACCGTTGTAGTTACCTATATCGAATTATTCAAGAAAATTCGATCGGATGAAATTTCATCTGCTATAAACAAAATCATGGCAAAACAAGCCCACATTGATAAATTTGCCACAATGATGTTCACCATTTTTGACCCAGAAACAAGAATCCTTCAGTTTACAAATGGCGGGCAGGGACCTCTTTTTGTGTATCGCGCAAAGGACAAAGTTTGTACCATTGCAAAACAAATGGGGCTTCCACTTGGAATAGACGAGGATAATGAATATCATATTTCCAAAATGCAATTATTTCCAGGAGATATGGTTGTTCTTTACACAGATGGAATTTCAGAGGCCTGGAATCCATCCAAAGAAGAATTTGGATTGCACCGATTGCGCCAAAAAATTATGGATTACGCATCATTGAATGTCGATGTAATTGTAAAAAAAACCGTTGAAGATGTGGACGGGTTTTGTAATGGAGCAGAGCAGCATGACGATATGACGCTTGTTATCTTAAAAGTAAAATAGCATTATCTTCTACAGAGCAAAGATGAGAAAGATTACGATAAGAATATTTTCAATATTCATTTTAGCCGCCAGTTGGAAAATATCGAATGCTGTAGAAATAAAAAAGGTGGAAAAGGATATCAAAGAAGGAGAATTTTCTTCCGAAAAAAAGAATGATATTGATGTTTTAAAGGAGGCAGTCGGAAAAGCCTTACGCTGGAAGCTTAAAACCGGAGACGTGATTGAAATTCGCAAAAAATCAATTCAGGATATTCAAATTTCCAACGAGAAACAACCCAAAAGTATTTTTTCAAAGCATGTTCAACGTGAGGTGATTAACAGAATCATATTAAATACACTTGGGGTGGATCCCGTAAATGGTTTTTTGGTCGAAGGATCATTTCATTCTTTTGTGAACTACAAGGACAACACGTCAGGATTATATCAGGAAGAAGACAGTCAGGATTCCACGTTTTATATTCAACCCCGTGGCATATTTATTGTCCCCCCGGGAAACTACATGCCCAATATTCGCAATATTCCTGTTTTTCCGTTGGACAAGGATCCACTGGATCACAGTCATGTAATGAAAGAGGGAGACACATGGCAATTTCCTGGTATTGAAATAATGCGCGTAGAGGAACTTGAAAATATACCAATGGATGCAAGTTATGAATACATTGGAAAGGAAAATATCAATGTAGGTAATGGGACGAAAACTATTCATAAAATATTATATAATGTTCAATTTAACCATAACCTGAAGAAAACACTTAAACCGGAAAATCCCAGGAAAATATTTGGATATGTTATGGCAAAACTGATTTGGGATGAAAAAGAAGGTATGCCGTATTATATGACTGAAGATTATGATATCGTTATCATGTATAATAATGGGATTAATCATGAGTTTCATATCAGCAGCAAAACAAATTATCTGAAAAAGCAAAAGGTAGACCTGACAGAAAAAAATAAAACTCAAAAAGAAATAACTGACAACCTCAACCAATATTTTAAAAAGAACGAGATTGACGTTCAATCGGTAACGAAAGGAATTTCTATCCGCATTCCAGACGTGTTATTTAATATAGATACGTCTGATCTGAACAGTCAAAGCATAAAAGTTCTGCAAACAGTATCCAGGATTTTAAAAAAATATATGGTGAGCAAACAAATTTTAATTCGTGGTCATACTGATAATACAGGTACAATCATACATAATCAGGAATTGTCAAATCAGCGGGCTATGGCAGTAGCTAAATATTTAGCGGATAATTATAATATTCCGGTTGAATCTTTATCCTATGAAGGGGTTGGCTCTGATATGCCGTTGGCAGACAACAACACTCCTTCTGGTAGACAAAAAAATCGCCGCGTGGAAATCATCCTCCTGGATAATTAAAAACTGTTTCATCTGTCTGCAAGCAACTCATTTAACCTTTTTTAATCAAAGTTTGCCTTCGCGCTTCAAACCGGGCATCCAGTTTTGCAGGACCAATAATTTCCTCATTAAAAGTCCTTTTCCATATTGAGCGCGTCTCCATACAAAGATAGACCATCATTTCCGGGGAATACTTTTGCATTTCTGAAAGCAGAAACTCGTATATTTTAATCCGGATCGGGGCAAGATATCGATACTTATTGTCTCTTGCCAGGAACATTTCTGCACGCGTAATAAACTCATCCGGATGTCTTAACCGAAGTTGCTCTTTTAAACCAGGGCTATATCTGAACGTACCAAGAGAGATCCATCTGATTTTGGTTTCTGGAATGCTTGAAAAAAGGTATTCTATTAATGTACTGTATTCATTCTCCCAATTATCAAAATAAATTACTGGATCAAAATGAAATGCCACTTGAAACCCTGCTTCGATTGCCTTCTTTGCGGCGGCTACTCTTTGTTTCATCGAGGAACAATAAAGTTCGACATTTTCAACAAGATATTCTGGATTCAGGCTCCAGCTGATGACTGTTTTTCCATTGTGATTTAACCCAAGCAGATGCTCTATTTCCACGCTTTTGGTCTTGAGTTCCAGCGTAGCGTTGTCGATTTGAGAAAAAAACTCAATCAATATTTTACCCATACCGGTCAATTTATCCAGAGCAAGAGAATCTGCATACTCTCCGCTTCCAATACGCCATTGAATTTCCGGATCAGCGGCTATTTTTTGCTTTAGATCAGCCAGTAAAAAATCAACGTTCCCGGCGACAGTCAAGAAAGGGATTTTTGCATATGTTTGAAGATAGCAATACTGGCAATCATAAGGACAATTCATTCCAAAATCCAGTACATGGTATCGACAGCATACCACTCCGTCAGACCCTGGGCATGCATGGAGATAATTACCCTTTTCTGGATATATCAAGAGCGTCCTTTTGTCATATTTGGCGCTAATGCTGTTTTGTGATTCTTTTATAAACTCTTTGTAATCTTCCAACTCTGCAAATTCCGTGTTTTGATAGGATTCATCATTTTTTATGCCTCTTAAAACATTCTGGACAATCACAGATTTGGACAATGATTTATCGTAGTATATTTTTTTCAGGGGAGGGGTGGATAAATAGGGAAGGTTCAAAGGTGCAGGCTTAGCCAAGAGCCCAGAGTTTTTCAAACTCAGAGCCATCGCATTTAATCAATTTTTCAGGCTGGAATAAACTTTTAATTTTTGGCGATGGGAATATTTTTGTTTCATTGACTTCAGGAATGTGCGTTAATATTCTTTGTATGCCAAGCGAGTCATTCGTTTCATAGTATGTCCAGGCATTTCCCTTTCCTGGCACAACCTGCGATATTTTAAAGTATTTCATAGAATATCGTAATGATTTCAGGAGATTTACTCTTGTAAAGTCTTTTTTCCCAATATTTCTGCGCCAAAACTGCGCTAATTTAAATCATTCTGACTGAATTTTAGTTTGTGCCCAAATTCAGGCGTTATGAAATCTTTTCCGGGATACTTTGGGCATGCAGGTCTTATGTTTAGCCCGTGTCCGATTCGATAAGTAAGTATAGTGGATCTATCGCGGTACAAAAAAAAGAAAGGGAAAAGCGGGGGCTTTCGGGTAGACAGCTCAAAGATTTCCATTACGGATATCAACAAGTTAAAATCATTAACTACCCTTCCATACGTTAAAGAAGGTACGGAGAATGATTTTTATATTGAGCCTGTTGTAATTGAATATTACATTCCCAAAGAAAGTCGGTTTGCATATGAAAAAAAGTTTCTTTATATCGAGCTTTATGATCCTGTCCCTTTAAATGATGACCAGAAACTCGTGATGGGGTACTTTCAGGAAAGGGATGAACCTGTTGATGTAATCGGTGTGATGAATCAATTTCCCCAATATCTGACGCGTATTATTAATTCTTATAATTTGTACATGGAAATTCAGGAAAAGCTTTCCATGGAATACCGGGTCGGTCTTAGCGGCGAAAACCCAATTGCAATTCGGAGGGCTTTGTATCTAAACGAAGTACTTCGCAAAAAGGAGCCAACGTTGGCCGCTCTGGAGATTTTGGGCGATTACACAACATTTAATATCAACTGGTGTATCCGGTTTTTGAACAAAAATCATATTGAACATGCCGTGGAAGACAAAACAGTAGAATATCTTGTTAAACTACACAGAATGAAATACGAAAACGAAAATCGGGGTGTCGATGAACGTTTTGAAATCCTGGCATCCATTTACATGGATCAGGCATTTCCCTTTGATGAAGACATTTTTGACGAGGATGATCTTTTGGATTAACCGAGATAAGCGGAAACGGCATAACGGTCATGGTTGCTTTCCGGAGGAAACAACGGCTGCTCATTTAATATTTGGAGCATATCGCTGTTGCCTTTTATATGGTTATACTCTGCATCATTTGGTTTTTGTACAATGTATTTAATGATACACGGTCTGGATTTGCTCAGGGAAGGCAATAGTTCTATGGGTTGACCAAGAGTTATTTTTACGAGACTCTTGAAATAGTCGTATCCCATGGCTTTGGGAATGAGATAATTTGCCAGATATTCCCCTGGAATTTGCGCGCTGATTTCAATTAAGAATAATTTCCCGTTATGAATTTTCCATTCGCTTACGATGGGTGAATCGTTTATTTGCATGTGCTGTACAATTTCCTGATGCGCATCTGTTATTTTTGAAGACCATTCCAGATGCCTGGAGGGGAACCGGTGCTCCAGCTCGATAAATGGCGCTTCGCCGGAAGTAATTTTATCCGTTATACATATTAAAATAAAACGAAAATTCTGGACAAAACCAACCACCGTTATTTCATCACCTTCTATTTTTTCCTCAATGATTAACGATTCCGGAGATATTCGTCTGGAATTCAGGTTTTCGCGCCGCATAAAAAATTTAAAGTCAAATTTGTTATGGATCTCCACGATATTTTTTTTACCCCATCCGGAGCGCGGCTTGATAATGGCCGGAAATCTTAATTGATCGAATTCCTTTTTCAGTATTCGCCGTTTTCCTGGCATGTACACAGGCTGATAAAAAGTATGCAATTCGCTGGAGATTTTTTTTCGAACCTCGTATTTATCCAGAAGCCTTTCCATTACGGGTCTGGGCAGACCCAAAATATTGAGCTTCTCGGAAAGATAACTGAAACTTAAAAGCGCGGCGCCAAAGCTCGCACAATATCCCCCGACAATTTCGCCGTCCAGCATAAGCGTATTGAGCTTATAAAATATTTTTCTGTAATTTGTTATGGATTCTTCAATTCTCAGGTTGCTGGACGCAAATCCAGGCGCTAATGGATTTCGATCAACCGTAATGATTTTTAAACCAAATTTTTGCGCAGCTTCGATCAGCGGCATTTGATTTTTCCCGCCTCCAAGAGACAAATAAAACTGATCGCTCACTTGCGCCCGTCCGTATCTGGAAAATATGTCAGGGGGCGCCCGGCGGCCTGAATTCTGGCGCAGGGCAGGGGGCAGGCTTGCCCCCCCAATAATTGTAAATTCTGCATTGAGGATAAAACATTATTTGCTAATAAAAAGTACAGCTTCATACGATATTATCGACATGATTCGAGGAATATATACAGGCGCTTCCGGAATGGACGCCATGCAGGCCAAAATGGATATTCTATCCAATAACATTGCCAATGTGGATAAAACTGCATATAAAAAAGATACCGTTATATTTAAAAATTTTCCTGAAATGCTCCTTCACCGGGTAAACGATGATGGAGTGGGGCAAACCCCGTTGGGCAGCTTTGACATGATGCCCGTCGTGGGTAAGCTGGGAACCGGCGTTGAGGTAAACGAGGTTTTTACACAATTTGAGCAGGGCGCTCTGAAGAAAACCAACAATCCCGCAGATATGGCGCTAAACGGCGAAGGTTTTTTTGTCATTCAAACCGACAAGGGGGCGATGCTCACGAGAAGCGGCGCCTTTACGCTCGATAAAAACGGAAATCTTTCCACCGCAAACGGATTTCCGCTTATGGGAGAAAATGGTCCGATTAAAGTGAGTCAGTACAATTATCAAATTAAACCCAACGGCGAGGTCTGGATCAATGCGGCCATTGGCAATGATCCGGAAAGGATATTCGGCAACGATATGAATAAATGGGAAAATCCGGTGTTGTTAGATCGACTTCAAATTGTAAAAGTAGAAAACCCCCGCTACCTGAATAAAGTTGGCGATTCAATGTATTCTACAACGCCGGAATCCGGCGAGGGCTTTAGACCCGGCGACAAACAAATGCCAGAAGTGGTTCAAAAATTTCTTGAATTATCCAACGTCAATATTGTCAAGGAAATGGTGGATATGATCGAAGTCAATCGCATGTACGAGATGAACCAGAAAGCCATTACCACCCACGATACCATGTTGGGAACGCTTTTAAGTCAGGTACCTTCGGTGAAATAACGCGCCGTAGCCTGGGCAGGAATTCGAAATTCAGTCAGAATGATTTAGACTGACGCTGTTTTTGGGGATGGCTAAAAAAAATATCACCACGGAGACACGTAGCGCACGGAGAAAATACGAAATAAATGCATTTTCAGGCGTTAGTTCATCAAAAACTCCGCGCCTCCGTGGCTAACTCCGCTAATGAACCGTTTTTCCTGAAAAGAAATTTACTCTTCTTCAAGCAAACCCAATAATTCTTCGACGGCGATATGAGAAGAGTTAAATGTGCCACCGTCAAACAATGTTGAAAAAAGTTTCTTCTTTTTTTCCTGGAGCGCAATTACCTTTTCTTCAATGCTTCCCGACGAAACCAGTTTGTAAATAAATACCGGACGGCTTTGCCCAATGCGGTGAGCCCGATCAGATGCCTGGTTTTCTGCAGCCGGATTCCACCACGGATCCAGATGAATGACGGTATCTGCCTGGGTTAGCGTCAGGGCGGTTCCTCCGGCTTTCAGGCTGATTAAAAATATTTTCCGGTCTCCCTTCTGAAATGCATCGGTCAATTTTTCTCTTTTGCCCGCCGGGGTGGAACCGTCGAGATAAAAATATTCCAATTGCATGCTGTCAAACATGCGCGAGACTAACTTCAAAAGGTCCGTATACTGGCTGAAAATGAGAATCCCCGAAGCAGTTTCGTTCAGCTCTTCAATAACGTCGCGCAGGTATTCCATTTTCCCGGACAAATTCCATTGCGTATGCTCATGGTTGCCAAGATCCGGATGGCAGGCAATTCTTCTCATTTTCATTAAAAACCGCAGCAATACAAAAAGCTTTTTGTCATCTGTGGCCTCCATGGAGGCAAGGGCGGCAATTCGCGTATTGTCATGCGCTTTTTTCTGGGTATCTGTCATGGGGACCGGCACAAGAATTTCATTTCTGGGGGGAAGGTCTTTTAATACATCGCCTTTGGTGCGACGCAGCAAAAAAGCGGTTGTGCGATTTTTAAACCATTGAATATTTTTTTCCTCGTCATTTTTTTTCGAAAATCTTTGCATGAACTGCTTTCTTCTGCCAAGAAGGCCTGGAAAAGACAAATTCATCAGCGACCAGCATTCTCCGATATGATTTTCCATGGGGGTGCCGCTCATACAGTAAAAAACCTCTGTTTTTAAGCCGGAAAGCGCTCTTGTGGTGGAGGCAAAAACATTTTTTACGATCTGGGCTTCATCGGCGATAATGACATCAAATTTCATTTCCTTTAGAATTTCGGCGTCACGCAGCAAAACTCCATATGAGGTTAAAAGTATTCCGTGCTTGGCAGGTTCTGAATTTCTTCTGGAAGCTCCATGCCAGAGTGATACATTTAATCCAGGAAAATATTTTACCGCTTCCCTGTTCCAGACGGAAAGCGAAGCCACCGGACCGACAATTAATACGAGAGAGGACCTTTTCTCCTGTGTTAACCAGTTTAAAAATGCCAGCGCCTGCATGGTTTTGCCAAGCCCCATATCATCGGCCAGGATTCCGCCAATTTTCCATTCATACAGGCGGCGCAAAAAAGCAACCCCCTCTTTTTGATAATCCCGCAGCTCGACGAGGATGTTTTTTCCTGTGTCCATCAGCTTTTCAGCAGGGATATCGCGGATGTTTTTAAAATTATCGATCATTTGTGTATAACGCGCATCGCCTCTCGTGTCAAGGTCTTTGCTTAAGGCTATAAGATCGCCCTTGTTGAGATGTTCCACTTCGCCTTCTGCATTGATGTCAAAGCCGGCATTGTTTAGCGAGTTAAATATTTTTTTCAACCCCGTGGAATTTACGCTGACCCATTTGCCGTCCGAGAGCCGGGAGAATTCTTCATTTTTTGTCGCAGCTTCCATTAGTATCTTTCTGTCTGCGTCTGAAACATTATCAAACTCTATTTTGCCAAACCAGTCAATTTCGCTGCTGCTTTCTACCTTGAAAGCCGCCCTGTGTTCCTGTGAAAAAATACCTGCAAGGTTTTCGGGAATTCTCACCAAAACTCCGGCTTCTTCCAGATCCGGGAAAATGTTCTCCACAAACTTTGTTACCTGACGCGGACCAAGTTCAAATTCTCCGGTAGATTTTTTATATTTTAAACTGGAAATGTCGGGGGTCAGACGATATTCTTTTGTGGCATTTCGTTTGGCCACTACGCCGTTTTCATCTGCTACAATACCAGAACGGAAATCGCGCTGGTAAGCGGAAAAACGGAACAGGGCATATCGGGATTCTTCTTTTTTGGCAGATTTCCGGTCATCTCCCTTTTTTTCGTGATTTAGAATATTAAATGCATTTTTATGGTTGCTGTATGCAATATGAATTTTACCCTTTATTTTAATATTTGTCTCTCCTTCAAACGCGGAGAGGTCAATGACGAGACGTGGACCAACGGCAAATGGTTCCGGAAGATCAGGCATTTGACTGTGGAACAAACTTTTTTTGGATAACTTTGATTTAAACTCGTACAATGCCATTGTTGGAAGGAGATGATTCGCATACTCTTTGAGAGCAACTTCAATTTCGGATAAATTTACATAAAAACCGAGAATATCTTTTCCATTCATCTCCGCGCGTCCGTTGATAGTGTCTTTTGGGAAAAAAACCAGCAGACTTTTTAAATATGTGGACTTGAAGCTTATATCCATCGAAAAATTCTGAAAGTTTATATAAGGCAATAATACAAATTTGTTTCTTTTTAAAAAATCTTTATCCTTGACGTCAATATCTGGATCAATATATTCTTCATTGTCAAGACCCCATAATTTAAAACTGATTGTGCCCTTTGTTTCAATATGTACAGTTTTTGAATTCGACAATTGCACCGGTACTTCCGGATGTTCCACCAGGAATTGAAGGAATTCCTGGTCTATTTCTCCATAATGACGATATTGAATGACTCGCTCAAAATATGGACGATAAAGCGGCAAAAGATATTTTAATTCCCAGGTGTAACCAATCGCGACAAGCTCGTCATTGCTTTTTTTTATTTTAATCCGGTAAGTCTGGAAATTATCGCTGTTAATAGAAATAACGGGGATCTGATTGACATCTATGGAGTCATTATTTATTGCCTGCGGCGAACCGGAGCTGGATGAAATGCTTTGTAAATATATGGCTCGCCAGTCCCGGATATCAATTAAATAAAATGTCATGGCCACAATATGCTTGCATATATCCCGGTACGAAGGACAACTGCAATGATAGTTCTTGTTTTGAATGTTAAAAGAACATTGGTATTTGTTGTGATTTTTTCCCTTGATTGTTGCATAAAAAATGCCTTTATCCAGCCAGACTTTTTCCACATTCCCTTTGTACAGATAAGTGCGTCCATCCAGATATGCCGTGGAATCGCAATTTGCCAGTATTTCTTTTAATATCGGGGTTACTCTTTGTCTGTATTCTATCCATTCGGGCTGCATAAATATCCTTATACCCCGAGGTTCTTTTCTTTCAGCATTCGGTAAATCTCATTTATATCCGGAATATCTGCGGCTGGAATTTCCGCTAAAACAAAATCGGCAACCGACATATGTTCGTCTGACGGGCGTCCAATTCCAATGCGGATTCGATGAAAATCAGCGGAAGATATTTTCTGGATAATATCTCTCAGTCCGTTATGCCCTCTATGACCTCCTCCGAATTTGTATTGAATTTGACCTGGCGAAAGCTCAATTTAATCATCAAAACCACCATGTTTTCAGGCTGAACCTTATAGAACTTCATTGTTTTGGATACTGCATCCCCTGAGAGATTCATAAATGTCTGGGGTATTAACAAAATATGTTTTATTCCGTTTTTTGTATCTTCAGCAAGAAACCCGTTTACGGGCTTGTGAAACTGGAATTGAATTTCTGGAAATAATTTTCCAAGGATTGCGGCTCCTATGTTGTGTCGGGTTTTTGCATATTTTTTTCCGGGATTGCCCAATCCAACCCATAATACCATATGGATATTTCTTTTAAATGGTTTACGGCGACAAATTAAATTAAAATGTTACATAATGAAAATTGCGATTCTCGGGGCAGGTTCCTTTGGAACTGCATTATCGATTGTTGTTGCGCAGAATGCCGATGAGGTTTGCATTTGGAGCCATTCTTTGGATATTATTAAAGATATGGAAACATCGCGTGTAAATTCAGTTTACATGCCGGGAATCTTGCTTCCAGAAAATATTCATGCTTCCGGAGATTTGGAATTTGTAATGCAAAATGCAGATATCGTATTGTCTGTTATACCAACCCAGGCGACGCGCGAGGTGTGGAAGCATGCCGTTTCATACCTGCCAGAAAACTCAAAAATTGTTGTAGCATCCAAGGGAATCGAATGCAATACACACTTGTTGCTGAGCGAAGTATTGATAGAGGTAGTTGGAAATTCCTTTCAGAAAAATTTGTTTTTTTTATCCGGACCTTCATTTGCAAGAGAAATAGCATTAAAATTGCCCACCGCCATCACCATCGCATGTTATGATCCGGACGCAATTGCTCCAATGCAGGAGATTTTTCTCACCGACTTTATAAGGACATATGGGTCAAGCGATGTTATTGGAGTTCAACTTGGCGGCGCATTAAAGAATATCATAGCAATTGCTGTTGGCATCAGCGACGGACTTGGAATGGGAAATAATTCAAGAGCTGCATTAATCACAAGAGGGCTTGCAGAAATTGCGAGGCTCGGAAAAGTTATGGGCGCCGATCCAATTACCTTCATGGGACTTTCCGGTTTGGGAGATCTTGTGTTGACCTGTACCGGTGATTTATCCCGAAACAGGTCTGTTGGAATTAAAATAGGTCAGGGTCAGGAAATTGGCGATATACAAAAAAATATGCGGATGGTCGCTGAAGGGGTAACAACAACGAAAAGCGCTTACGAGCTTTCAATCATCAAAGGAGTCTCCATGCCTATAACACATGGGGTATATCAAATTTTGTATGAGAACAGAAAGCCATCCGAAACAATCAGGCCTTTGATGGCAAGGCAAATCAAGCTTGAAAAAGACTAATTCGGTACAACCTGTATGACATCGAAACGCAAGATCGCCAAATATATTGAATATATATTTATCCGTATTCTTTTGGGTATTCTGGGAATGATACCATTTCATATTAGAAGTATAATCCTGGAAAATTTTATGTTGTTTGTTTCAAAACTGTTAAAAAAGAACGCTTTGATTATTCAAAATAATATCAGGTGCGCTTTTCCCGAAAAAAATGAAGAATGGGTAAATAGTATCTATCTAAAAAACCTGAAAGGATTGGGCAAATTTGCGGCTGAATTTCTTGAGATACCGAAAATGAAAAAACAAAAATATAAAAATAAAATTGTTTGTTCGCCGTCGCGCAATAAAATAATTGAATATTTGTCGGATGGGGGACTTGTCGTTTTGGGTCATATGGGCAATTGGGAAATGCATGGATCGTTGTTTTCTCAATGGCTGCCGCCAGAGAAACTATATGCAATTACAAGTCGCCAGAGTAATCCCTGGGTTGATAAATATATTGAAAAGGTTAGAAATGCTGGCGGCGCCCGGTCAGTTTTTACTGATGGAAGTTCCATACGTTATTTGAAACTACTTAAAGGAAAAAAAGTTCTTTGTTTCCTGGCGGATCAAAATGCCGGAAAAAATGGAAAATTTTTTCAATTTTTAAATCGTCCAGCCTCGACGCATCTCGGACCTGCAGTATTCGCACGGGTTTCCGGAGTGAAAACTTTTTTTGCATATTCGACGCGCGAAAAGGGAAAAATCCATGCATATTTTGAAGTAATGGAAAAACCATCCATCAATCCAGAAAAATATCCGGAGAAATGGGATATTGAGTTTACAAAAATATGGCTAAGAAAATTAGAAGAAGCCATTAAAGAACATCCAGAGGAATATTTCTGGGCTCACAACAGGTGGAAAGCCATTCCTTTAGCGACCGATAAAATTTTTATATAATTGAATGGCTGATTTTGTGCCAACAACCAGCCCCTGGGTAAGAATGCTGTCCTTGTTCAGGCGAACATTGCGAAAGTTTTTGTCCAGAATTTCTATTTCCTCATCATATAATATCGCAATTCCGCCGGCAATATCCCAGTCGGCTTTTGGCCTTTTTGACAAAATTAAATCATATTCTCCCGAGGCTATTAGTCCCAGTTTATAGGCTACTGACCCGATAAAATCAAGATTATCTTCGGGCAACACTTTAAGAAGCTCCGGAAAAAGATTTTGTTTGATTTCGCTGGTGGAAATACAGATTTTCAAATCCTGAATACGTTTTGGTTTTCTAACTGGCCGAGTAAATTTTCTATTATTTAAAAAAACGCCGTAGTCCTTGCCTCCATAAATAAAAAAATTTTTTGCCGGATTGTAAATCAAACCAAAATCAGGATGACCATTTTCGAGGAATCCTACAGATACAGCAAAATGAGGCAACCCTTTAATAAAATCCTTCGTTCCATCCAGAGGGTCAATAATCCATATTCGCTGGCTCATACGGCGGTTCTCATCAATCAGAGCGCTGGATTCCGGACGATAGGTCTCCTCAGAGACAATTGAATCTTTTGGGAACAATTTATGCAGCGCTTCCATCAATATATTATTAGCTTCATAATCGGCGGTCGTTACCGGATCATTGCGTTTTTTGAATTCGATTTTATATGTTTTTTTATTTAGATGTTCTAATATAACTTTGCCCGCAGATTTAACCTTGCTTTTAATTTCCAGTATTTCTTCTTTCTCTAACATGCTAATTGTCTTGCTTGACAGCAATAGCTGAATCCGGGTGTCCCATTATGAAAAAATGAATACCTTTTACTCCCAATTTTTGAATCTTCGCAATAAAGTTCCTGGCCCAATCTTCTCCGCACTTTAGCATAGCCTCTTCGGAATTTGAGACATTTTCCATTTTCTTGTAAAGGTTATCCGGAATATTGATGCCAAACTTTTCCCTCATTCTTGTCAATTGTTTTAAAGAAACAGGAATTCGAATTCCTGGAATTACATGAAATTGATTTCCCCATAACTTTTCAGTTTCTTCGATAAAACGCGCAAATACATCATAGTCAAAAATCATTTGCGTTATGGCAAAATCTGCTCCAGTATTCTTTTTTACCTGAAGATATTCAATGCCCTTGTTATCCTTGTCCTCAGGATAGCAGGCAACGCCTATGCAAAATCTGGTTTTCATTCCTTTCCGGTATTCCTGCGTGGAGTCGTCAAATCCGCTTCGTTTCAGATATTTTCCGTTGTTTACACATTTTATTAAACGCACCAGTTCATGTGCATAGGAGAAGCCGCCTGGCGCTGCCTGAAACCCTGCATTGAGACCATCAGGCGGATCGCCTCGCAATGCAAGAATGTTGTGAATGCCAAAATAATGATGATCGATCAGCATATTTTCCATATCTTCCGCCGATACGCCACGGCAGGTCAGGTGCGCAATAGAAGTCAAACCATATGCATTTTGGGAGTGATAGGCAATAGGAAGGGTACCTCCGCGAAGCGAGCCTCCAGCTCCATGTGTTACGGATAAGAAATCGAATTTGGCTTCTTCCAGCTTTGAGATATGCGTAAAAACCTCAAAAAAATCGGTTCCATTTCTCGGAGGAATAATTTCAGCAGAACAGGAAAATGCTTTTGAATCCAATATTTCAAGTACGCTTTTTACGCTGTTTTGATGTATATCAAATTTTATTGTATTGCGATATTCGTCATTATGAGATTCCATTTTTGTTTTGTCAGTCAGGCTGATTCCTTTTTTTCGGCTTCATGGTCGATTACAATGTCTGTAAACTCCAGAGATGTCAGTTTCTTGAGTCCTGAAAAAAGATACCATAGAGCGGCTCCGAGAAATAACATGGCGGGTAAAACATTTACAGGAAACCCAAGCGAGGTCATAAGCCCAAGTTCGTTGTTAAATTCGGGTGTTCCCGGATTGCTTTTTAATATAGTAATGGCAAGCGAAAAATGAGTAATCATGCTTACCAAAAATGAGGACGCCACGAGATAGGTACATTTAACAAGAAGAGCGTTAAACTCTTTTTGAACGCCACCGGAGTTTATTTTCTCCTGAATTAGCGATACATTCATTACAGAAGGGTTCATTAAAATTGTTTTCACAAGCGGATATCTTGTCCGTAAGGAAATAATTGTAGCAAGCGCAAACAGCAGGGGTTCCGTTGCCCCTTTTATGGCAAACCAGAATCCATTTAACTGCATTAAAGAAAATCCACCGGTTAAGCTTGTATTAAATAGTCCAATGATAGAAAAAAAATTCCATTTTCTGGATCTAATTAAATCCGAAATGCAATAAACCAGGGGAAATGAGATTGCGATGATCAGACTGATTACAGGTCCAAGTCGATCCGGTTTACTGAGTTTCATTAATATAATAGATGGTATTACTATATTGAATAATATATTCATCCAGACATTTTCTCTGCCCGGTTTTGGTCTGGTTTTATTTTCGGAATTGGTGGCGGGGGTGGCAAGCGCCTCTTTTGCCTGTTTATGCCGTTTCCCATTATTTCCGGAAGTATTAATTTGGGAATCTCTTGCCACAGTAAGGTAAAAAAGGGAAATGGCAACATAGTGCAAAGTAAAAATACGATCCATAGGAAAGAAGCGCCGGATTTAATGAGCAGGGTATTACCGGTATGGATGATTATCACGTTTCTTCTCTGGTCAATGACCATTTATATGACATTTTTATGGGTTCCATCGGATACCCGTCAGGGAATTGCGCAAAGAATATTTTATTATCATGTGCCTACAGCATGGGTATCCGGTGCAGGTTTTGCGATCTCTTTCATTTTCAGCATCGTATATCTTCTCACACGAAACCTGAAATACGATAATCTTGCTGCGGCTTACGCAACGGTAGGGTGGGTATTTACGACAGGAGTTTTAATTACAGGACCTTTGTGGGCCAAACCAATCTGGGGAGCTTTCTGGAACTGGTCAGATCAACGTTTGATAAGTTACTTTATTCTCTGGATGGCGTATGCCGGATACATGCTTCTTCGAATGGGAATAGCAGACCCTCAAAAAAGGGCGAGGTTTGCATCCATTTTGGGAATTATCTCGTTTCTCGACGTTCCTCTGGTATACGCTGCCATAAGGATATGGAATCCTCCCTCGCATCCAAAAGCAGTTTTTGGAGGATCCGCAAAAAGCGGTGTTTTTAGCAGCGAAATGCTCATTACATTTCTGGTTTCATTAATTGCGTTTCAACTTTTATCTTTGCTGTTAAGTTATTTATACTATCGATTCCTGGAAATGGAAAGGAAAATTTTGGAAAATAAGGGCTGAGACAATAGGTAAAACCATGAAATTAAGAAATATTTTATTAAAGCGATCATTGATATGGATGATATCGATTTTTGCAGGGTCGGTAATATATGCAATGACCCCTGAAAATGAAAAATCAGCAAATATTTTTTTAAACGCGGAAACGTCTGAAGCACGAAACATGCTTTCGGGCTTTTCAAATCAATTTATTGAAGATTTTACAGCGCAATATAAAACGAATTTAAACGCAAAAGAATCGAGAAAACTTTGGATCATGGAAGAAGGTTTCCGCCGAAAGTCCGATCAAATTGCTTCCGATCGATTGTTTTATGTTTTTTTGGCTGTGAGTTTGCTTGTTGGGTTGATTTTTCTGCTCACATTAAGAATTTATCAAATGCAAAAAAAAATCGGAATGCCGGAATAATGAAATGATCATTCAGCGGAAATCTGTCAGCAGGAAATGGTTGTTATTTATATTCGTGACTGGACTCTCGGTTCCAGTATATTCCAAAATGGATAATTGGCTTTGGAAAGTGGATAAAACTGAGTTTAGCGCAAGCGAGTTTTCGAACGACTATAAAATTTACATAGACCTTATGGCATGGCAGATGGGAACAACAGCGCCTGTTCTGGAAGAATATCTGAACAAATCCAGTCAATTGGCTGACCCGAAGACCCGGGGGATTATAGAGCAAATGAAGCCAGAGCCATTTGCGGAAAACTTCCTGGTACTTTCTCTTTTAAAAAAGCATGCCATGGAACATAAATATTTTGATCAACCTTCCACAAAGATAAAGAAAGAATTTATCAGCGATTATATAATGATACAGCTTTACCTGAATGATGTAATCCAGAAACTACCCGTTGACATAAAGAATGAAGACGCCGAAAAAGAATGGTTGTCA
>JAOUFE010000103.1 GCA_029858425.1 Spirochaetia bacterium
GTAAAAAATCCACTTCATCTTTTTTCAAGGTTTTTAATGTATCCGATATTTTTGTCAGCGGTGCCGCGAGAATGGAAGGGGCAATTTTCATAATTTTACTGCCCTTACATTTCTTTCAAAATCCGGCTGGATACGCAAAACTTCTTCATTTTTTTCGGACATTGTTTTACTACCTTTATTGTTTTGGGGATTTGCAACAATATCGTCATAGCTGTGATAACCATCCCAGACGGCCACCTTGATATCATTCAAGAAATATAATGGCCATACATCATCCATTATAATATAAGCTGGATTTTTCAGGTTTGTGTTGGTTTTTTCATAAACAGTCACAGCTTTTCCTTTTAAATCGGATGTCTGAAAATTTATCCAGGCAACTTCGTTGGGATAAATTTTATCATCGGGGGTTGTATAACGATCTACTAATACAGTCCAGAAACCCTCATTTTTTACCGCCGGATTGATAAAAATACCGTTTCCTCCAAATTCAACTCCCGCGACATCGCCATTTTTCCAATAATCATAAGTTTTTACAGGAACGATTTTAACTGGAATTTGCAAATCGTAGGATAATTTTTTTATAATTTCAATGTGAACCCCTTTTAAATCAGGCAATAAAAAACCTGTTTTGAACTTTTCAGGTCCTTCAGAGACAAGCGCCGAAACAGGAGTCAGCGGTATAACCGTGGTAGACGGCGGTGGGTATTGCGCTAAAATTTCTCCAGCTGGTTTGTCGTTTGGTATTCTTGTAATTGTTCCCATTGTCAGAGGATAAGATGTTTTTCCAACGGGAATATTGGCCAGCAACTTTAAAGCAATGGATTCCGATGCGCCCACAAGCAGCGGAACAGGAACCACGCTTTGACTTTCGTTGATTAATAAAACAAAATGCGTCCCCTCTTTAACAATTTTACCCGGTGGAATGTTTTGTGCAAGTATATATCCATATGGATATTCCACAAGGTTTGCCTTTTCAATATCTACCTTGAGACCAAGGTTCATCAGTCGGTTGTGTTCCTCAAGATACAGTTTGCCTGCGAGAGCGGGAACTTTTAACTTTTCTTTGGTTTTTACATTGACCGTAATTATAATCAAGGCTGCCATGAAAAAGATGGTAAATCCTGCAAAATAAATAATACTTATTTTAATTAACCGTTGCCGAAAAGAAGTCTGATTTTGTTCTTCAATGTTCATCATTGCTGACAAAATCTTTCCATGTTTTGCCCTGTAAAGATTAATTATCGAAGTTTGTATCGAAGTTTGTGGAGCAAGAGTTCATGGCTCTAGATTGGGCATGAACCTCAATAATCAGATCAAAATGTATTAAAATGCGTGTTTTTGGGGCGCTCCTCGACCCAAAAACTGCGTCAGTCTAAATCAATCTGGCTGAATTTCAGGTTTCTGGCCAAACTCATTTTTATAGTTTTCAATCAAGCAGCATGAATATTGAATTTAAACCTCTGGCAGAGCTGTTAAATTTGATTTGAATATATTGCATCCTGAAAAATCCTTTTCCCGGTTTCGATAAGATTGAGCGTCGGTATCAACAGTTTTTTATAAAGATTTTTTTTGTTCTCAAAGGGTCTGCGAATATTAAATTCTGTATAACGCCACATGACAGAAATTGCCCCTGCATAAATGATAAATTCATACAGATATTCCTGCTCTATCGGTTCAAAATCTCTGACCGCAGTATATCCCGATAGTATTGCTTTTGTTAGTTTTAAGTCAAATTTTTGATTTATCATGGCGCATCCGATGACGCTGCGCGCTATATCAAAAATGGACTTATCCACGCACCCGCCTTCAAAATCGATAAAATAAATATCCCCAAGACTGGTTTGCAAAAGATTGTCCAGAAAAATATCGCCATGAATAATACTTTGGGGAAACCCCGATAAAGGGATATTGCCAATTACGGGATTAATTGAGACTAAAAAATTGCTAAACTCTTCCTCGATAACTCCGTCAAAATTGTAAACCTGCTTCAACAATTCCGGATAATTCAGGGAATACCCCTGAAGCAGTCCAGCGCTTGCTGGAATCTGGTGAAGCGCTCCCAAAATATTTCCAATGCGATATAAATTTTCTTCTGTATTTTCAGGATACTTCCCCTTGATAAATCGGGTGATTATGGCTCCCTCTTTACCGTCGTTCCAGCAATAATCTCCCGATAGACAGGGGATTATCTCTGGAGTGGGGAACCGGTAGTGTTGTAAATGATTTATTAATGTGGCCACACTTTTGATCCGGAGCAAATTTGCATTGCGGAATATTTTTAGAAAAAACATCTTTCCCGGCTCGTCCTTGACCTGGAAGTTAAAGTTTGTAAGACCGCTATTAAATTCCGTACATATCACCGCATGGGGATGCTCAAAATATGCAGAAAGAATATCCGGTATTTTTGGATGACTCATATTTTTTTCTGCGGGACGCCGCAGGCAGGTAATGCGGCGCACGCATTTTACAGCATCCTGACGTGAATATTGAATTTCTTGTCCAGGCGCATGCTCGTCCCCCCATTATTTTTAAACATAAAAAAATGGTTGCAAAGTCACAGCAAAATATTTGTCTATCACCGTAAAGTAAATTAAATTAAGGATATCTTTAAAAACCTGTAGTTCAGGCATGGAAGGCAAATTTGCAAGAGCTAATTATTGATTTTTAGAGATATCCTTAAGGTGTAATTTGTGATTTTTTCCTTTTTTTTTTTGCAGGGAAATAATCAGGATGATTTAAAATTTTCAGGTTTTCAAGGGGGACCAATGAAACGATCAGTAGATTCTTTAATCAAAATAATAATGGCCTTTGCAATAGCCATTACGTATTCCGGCGCGATCTATAGCCAGCAGGACAATAAAGGGGCAGACAAGGGCAAACAAAATGCCCCAGAGACAGCCAAAACATCTGAGGATAAATCGGATCAGAAGGAAAAGAAAGGCGGCACGTACCTGGATATCGCCCATGCTAAAGACAATTCAATCAAGTATCAAGATGATATTCGCGATGATATCCATAAATTGCAGGTAGTTATCGCAAATTTTGGAGACGCCAATGAGAAAAGTTCTCTGGAGACTATCCAAAAAAACCATTTAAGCGGAACAAAAGAACTGTTTAAACGAAATTATTTAAATGCTTATAGCATTTTAAGGGATGTCAAGTCTCAAATCCGCACTTTATATCAGGGGGTTTCTGAACGATATCAAAAAAAGACAAATGAAATACTGGGGCGATGCGCCGATGTAATTGTCGAAAAAGAAATCGGATCGGGAAACAAGGAAGAATCCTCTGGCAGCGCGGCCAAGACTTCCAGGAAAATTACTACAAATAAAATTAAACTGAACATTGCATACGGTCAATTGAATACAGCTGATAAATATAAATTTGATGAAAGGCTGGCTGAAGCAGTTACCCATTATCGAATAGCCAAAATTTATGGAATCGGGATTCTATTGGATATGGCTGAATCCGAAGGCGACAAGACAACGTTAAAAAATGAATTCAAAACTGACCAGATGGACAGCGAAAACCAGATCTCCAAATAATTTCCTTGTCTTTATTTGTTTAGCAATATCTTCTGCATTTCCATTATATGGCTTTCGTGTCGTACTTGATCCTGGACACGGAGGCCGATATATGGAACCAGAAAACATATACGGCGATAAATACGACCTTTGGTCCGGACTTTTTCTCGAAAGTTACAGGCCTGGAGCCAGCATTAATGGTTTAAATGAAAATGAAGATGTGTACACGATTGCTGAAGATGTAAAAGAAATTCTGGATTTAACAGGTTCGGTTGAAGGGCGAAAAAAATTTCTTTCTATTTTACGACAATATGATCCTGGCGCAAAATTACCTGCGGAGAACATAGAAACGTTCATATCCCGCAGACCCGGCTACAGGGAACATTATTGGGATACTGACTATGATGTGAACAGGGACTACAGATTGTATGACCATCTGGATTTACTCAATCAAGAGCCTGTAGAGGGTCTTATCAGCAACATAAATAAACTAAAACCTCAACTTGTTGTATCATTACACCTGACCGGGGGGAATCCTGATAAAAACGGGGGAATGAGCGCCGTAATATCTCCGGGCTATGACACCTATCGCATGGCTATTGATTATGTAAAAGGCGATAATAATCAAAAAAAGGTTATTGAAAGCAAGTTTAAAAAGAGCAGCTACAGCAACTGGTTTATCAGTCAACATGGGCGCTCCAGTTTTGAATGGTTTTTATGCGACTCCTGGATTTATTTTACCGGTTATTGGTCGCTCGTTGATGGTCTGAAAGCTGATGAACAAAAATTCAGGGGATTTAGACAAAACATGATTACCTGGAAGTACCGTGATGAAAAGTGGAATGGGGCTCGGGCAGCCGGGGTGCCAAATACCCCATATGCTTCCGATTTAAAATACTTTTATCCGTCCGGAGCATTTTGGCAAAGGGAACAAGGGGATGCCGAAAAATGGAAACGAGAAGGCGGTCTGGAAGGGTACGGCGGCGATAACTTTTATGCTTCCCAGGAGATATTAAGGTTTCTCAGAAAAGGATTGTTGATTCACGGGATTTATAACCGGTGGAATCTTCCCCGCATTGTCGAGCCCTATATTTCTACATGGTCTGTCCCGGTATATGTCAATGCAATTTCAGCGTATATTGAACTGGCGTATCTCGATAATAGAAAAGATTTTGACCGGATTTATCGATACAAAAAAGTTCATGCCGAAGCCATTGCAGTAGCTATTTATTCCATATTTTATGGGAGCTCTGCAAGATCTTCCAGGGATGATCAACCTCGTGGCGAGCCAATTGATTTTGGAAAATATGAAACGTATGATAACACGAACTACTTTACAATAGTCAGGTAAGAATATTATTTTTTTTTAAATAATCAAATGCAGCCTGCTGTTCGGCTTTTTTTCGGCTATTGGATTTTGCCCGTCCAATTTCCTGCCCGTTAATGTATAAACCAATCAAGAATATTTTCTGGTGCTCTGGCCCCTCGGTCTCTAATACACGATATTCGGGTCTTGTTTTTCTGGATTTTACAATAAACTCCTGCAAAATTGATTTGTGATCAACGCTGAACAACGCTATCTTTGTTTCTTCAAGATAGGGTTTCCAGTTTTTTGCCACAAACTCTTCCGCCTTGTTAATTCCGACGCTAATATATATACAACCAATCAGCGATTCAAGGGCATCGGCAACGTTGGAACTTCGGTTAATACCGCCTGTTTGAATCTCTCCTTTTCCCATCAACAGGTAGTTGCCCAGCTCCAGTTTGTCCCCAATCTCTGCAAGGGTCGGTTCACAAACAGCCATGGATTTTTTTTTGGTCAATTCACCTTCGTTGGCATCCGGATTAATATCATACAATGTTTTTGCAATGATCAGCCCCAGAATGGCATCTCCAAGAAACTCCAGTCTTTGATTGTGCTTTCTAATGCTTTTATCGCGGCCTCCCTGCCCTTTTAATTCATTGGCGTAGCTTTTATGGGTTAATGCCTGATTTAGCAATTCAATACTTATTCCCTCAAGATTGTTGCGGGTAATAAACTGACGCAGGTTGGACTCTCTTTTTTGATTCATTTAAAGGTGAAATTTTTATGAACAGCATACAACCAGCCAAACACCATGCATAGTTTTTAGCTTGCTTCCCGAAACGGTCATATCAGACTAAATTCCATACATGGCGTTGTGCCATATCGTATCAACAATCAAGCTTGCAATTCGCAATTATTTTTACGACTTGCATTCCCCTGATTCGCGTTTTAAACAATTCTTTGCAAAAATACAAATGAGAAAAAAATCGCCGATACTATCGCGCAATATTTAGCTGATCACGAATGTTCGTCAATGTATTTTGCTACATCGCCAACGGTTTGAATTTTTTCAGCATCTTCATCAGGAATTTCGATCCCGAATTCTTCTTCAAGAGCCATTACAAGCTCAACAGTATCGAGCGAATCGGCACCAAGATCATCAATAAAATGAGATTCCTGCGTAATTTCTGATTCGTCAACTCCAAGTTGTTCAGCAATAATTTTCTTAATTATATCCATGTCAGCCATGGTACCCTCCGTTTTTGGTTATTCTAAACCATTATGATTGTGAAAAGGCAATCATAATTATCCTGTTTCATTGTAAAGTATTTACACAATAAAATTTGCTTTTAATTTTAATTATAAACCTGTAATACCTCCATTGACATCCAGAACATGCCCTGTTATGTACGATGCAAGGTCGGATGCCAAAAACAGTACTGCGTTGGCCACATCTTCCGGTTCCCCTGGTCTGGCCAGAGGAATACCAGCCAAAATTCTTTCCCGGTGCTTTTCGGGAATCTTGTCTGTCATCGGAGTGCGAATAAAACCAGGAGCAATCGCATTGGAGCGGATTCCGAGGGGAGCCAATTCCCGCGCCAGCGTATTGCTTAAGCCAATGACACCTGCCTTGGAGGCGGAATAATTCGCCTGTCCCGGATTGCCATGGGCTGCAATGGATGATATACTGATGATCGTGCCTTTTCGTACTTTCCGCATTATATTGGAGGCCGCCTGGGAACAAAGGAATACTCCAAACAGGTTTACTGATAATACTTTTTGCCACTGTTCTTCTTTCATCCGGATAAACAATCCATCCATTGTTATTCCAGCATTGTTTACCAGAATATCCAGCTTACCCCACTTTTCCAAAATTTTCTGGAACATGTTATCTACTTGCTCTTTACTTGAAACATCACAGGCCGCAGAGAGAGTTTCGACGCCCATGCCCGCGATCTCATCGGCAGTTTTCCGGGCTGTTTCAGGATTTACATCTGAAATAACAATATGGGCGCCGTGCGCAGCCAGCTTTTCAGCGATGGCTTTGCCAATTCCCTGACCGGAGCCTGTAACAAGAGCTACCTGACCTTTAATATCTGAAAAATCAACCTTCGTGTTCATCGCTTTCTCCTTCTAACATATTTTCGGGGGCTAATAAAAATTTCATTTCCGCTTGGGACGCTATTTCTCCGTCAACGGTGGCTGTTCCCCGGGCATGGGAAAGCCTTTTGTTAAATTTTAATATTTCTACTTCAAGGCGTAGCTGGTCTCCTGGAACTACCGGTCTTTTAAATCGCGCATTTTCTATGGATGCAAACAATCCTATTTTTCCCTTATTTTCGGGTTTGTGCAGCACAAATATTCCGGCAGCCTGCGCCATGGCCTCTATCTGAAGAACTCCAGGCATGACGGGAAAGGCGGGGAAATGTCCGTTAAAAAATTCTTCATTACGCGATACATTTTTTATTGCCACAATCGAGTTCTCTTTAATTTCCAAAACTCTGTCTACCAGTATAAAAGGGTACCTGTGCGGTAAAACGCTCAGGATTTTACGAATATCCATTTCTGCTTTCATTTTTTTTCCTTTTAATATTTTAATTTAGTTTATACCTTACCATTTGCTCCATTTCAATGGGAACATTCTTGCCGTCAATCATTGGCGAAGAAAACCGAACCTCTTTAAGCGAGCGTGTAATGGCTGCTCCAAATTTAATTTTTAGATCGCTGTCAAGCCGGGGCGGCAACTGCTTGGATAAAACAACCCGGGTGACTTTGACTTTAATAACCTTTCCGTTCTTGTTGATAACAATCGAGACATAAACTGCTGCTTCCACATTCATTTGCCGGGCCAACTGAGGGTAGTACTGCCTTAAGGAGCCCACCATATACGGAGATGACGCATTTGGAAAAAAAGATAAATCGGATGCATTGGCAATATCTGCGGCATCTTCAGAACTTACACTTTGATCATCCGTTTCGGCACTTTTTTCCGTTCCATCAGGGCTTTTTTCGGCTTTTTTTATTTCTTTTGGCGCTTCGCTGACAGAGAGTTTTTTGTGGGGTTTTCCGGAACTTTGCACGCCGTTAAAGGAGGCGTCTGTTCCAAATTCGTATGTAAAATTGTCCCCGGATGAATTGATGATTGTGTAGATGAGCAATATAGTTAAATGGAACAGCATGGAATACAGGAAGGCCTGAAGACCTGTACTATTAATAATTTCGCTGATTTTTCGGAGAGCGATACTGTAGGGAGTCATCAATAGGACGTTTTTGGTCCGGTTTGCAGGCTGACATTTTCAAACCCGTCGGCCTTGAGCATATCCAGGATTACCACAAAGATATCGAGTGCAATTTTTTTATCTGCTCTGATAATCATCTTTGTTTCTCGCGGCAATTGACCCACTTCGGATTTTAAGGCGGTTTCCGAGATTTCATTTCCATGAAAATAGTATTTTCCATTAGCGTCAATTTCAATGTATTCCTGGACAACATTTTCCATTTTTTCGCTGGCTCTGGCCTGCGGCAAATCCACAGGAATTTTTCCAGAGGCAATAAAGGTTGACGTAACAAGAACGATGGTTAGCAGTACAAGCATGATGTCAATGAGTGGAATGACATTCATCATGCTGATTTCCTTATCTTCCATTGTCTACCTCCCAGTTGGTCAAGATTACACGCACCCGGCGTATAAGGTAATTATAAATAAAAACAGAAGGAATGGCCACTACAAGTCCGGCGGCGGTTACCTTCATGGCCAGAGCCAAAGCCATCATAATTTTACCGGAATCCATCATGCCCTCGTTTCCTATGGTATAAAAGGTAAGAATAATCCCAAGTACTGTACCCAGTAGACCAATATATGGGGCGTTGCTCCCGATACTTGCAAGTATGTAAAGTCTGTTGGTTAGATTTAGTTCGAGAATTCTTTTATCAGAAAAATTCTTAAGATCAATTTTCTTGAAATACAAATGTCGTTCAATGGCAATGGTTAAAGCGCCCAGGCTCATGGCAATTAAAAGCCCCATAATACCATAATCAATGATAATTTTCAGGAATTCCATATGGACTAAAGACAAAGAATGGGTATGTATGGTAAATCTTTTTTCCCATCGCAGTAAAATCAAAGGAGTCTGGGCATGAAATCAAGATTCAGTCAGAATGATTTAAATGAGCGCATTTTACTGCATTCTGACGTGAATATCGAAGTTCTTGCCCAAACTCAAAGATGGGGGATCATAAAATTTCTTTTGAATATTTTTCGCATATGCCGTATAATTCTTCAATGGCAGCTTTGTCTCTGGAAAAAGGGCAGGGTTCGGATTTAAAACTGGAAAACCATTTTCCGGTAATATTTTCAACATCGTCGGAAGTAGCCAGCCATACCGGAGTTTGGGCTCCCTGATCGGGGCTGTGGCGACCCCCAAAGCCCATGCTGTTGCTGAGAGCAGAATTTACTTCTCCTGGATGACATGAGTTTACGGTAATCCCGTCGCCTTTGAATTTTTCGGCAAAAGCTGCTGTTAGCATGCGGTTTGCCTGCCTGGATTGGCGGTAAGCCGTGTTGTTGCTGTAGCGTCTTTTTTTAAATTCAAGATCATTTAAATCCAGATCGCCGGCCCAGAAACTGGCCACATTGACAATTCTTGCGCTACGATTGTCCGAGGCTGTTTTTTTTAAATGGGGGCGAAAAGCCAGGCTCATCCAAAAGTAGTTCAGTACGTTAGCCGCAAACTGCATTTCAATTCCATCGGCAGTTTCTT